>JAKBCD010000146.1 GCA_021808205.1 Pseudomonadota bacterium
TCTCGGCGCGCTTCAGCGCCTCGATTGAGGAGGAGGTGGACATTTTCTCCAGACCCTCATCCACCTTGGCGCGTTTGCGCAACCCGGCTGTGTCCACCACGCGGTAAAGTTTGCCGTCCGGGCCTTCAAAATCGGCGGAAACGGCATCGCGCGTCAGGCCGGGCTCGGGGCCGGTGATCATGCGCTGCTCACCCAGCAGGTAATTCAGAAGGGTGGATTTGCCCGCGTTCGGGCGGCCAACGATGGCCAGGTGCAGCGGCTTGTTCTCGCTGTCCTCGTCCTCGGGCGCGGCTTCCGGCAGGCGTTCGGCAATCTCGGTCATGAGGTCGTAAACGCCCTCATTATGCTCGGCGGAAATCGCCACCGGCTCGCCAAAGCCCAGCTCATAAGCCTCCATGGCGTTGGCGATGCCGCCGCGCCCCTCGGCCTTGTTCGCCACAACCAGAACTGGGCGGTTCTTCCGGCGCAGCCAGGTACCAAAATGCCGGTCCTCTGGAAGCAGCCCGGCTTTCGCATCGAAGATGAACAGCACCAAATCCGCCTGGTCCACCGCTGTGGAGGTGGAGGCGCGCATACGCCCGGGCAGGGTCTCCGGTGGGGCTTCCTCCAGCCCGGCGGTGTCCACCACCAGCACGTTGCGGCCATCCATCTCGCACACCGCTTCCTTGCGGTCGCGCGTTACCCCCGGCGTGTCAGCCACCAGTGCCAGGCGGCTGCCCACAAGCCGGTTGAACAAGGTGGATTTACCGACATTCGGCCGGCCGGCGATGACGATGCGGGGCAGTTCAGCCATAGGCCGTCAGGCGCGCGTTGCGCGTGAGCTGCAGCAACATTCCATCAACCGCGATAGGCGGTATATCTGCTGGCGCGCCCAGTTTCACCGTTTGTGTCATTTGGCCGGTTGTGGCGTCCACCAATGCGGCTTCGCCATGGTCGTTCACGCAGATGAGTGTGTTGTTGACCAAGGCCGGGCCAGACCAGACAATGGGGCCAGTGTGCTTCTTCATGTTCTTAAAGGCGGGCAGCGCCGTGGCCCAGCTCACCAGCCCGTCGTCGGCATGAACGGCAGAAAGTCTGGCGTTGGAATCAAGCAGGAACAGGAACCCGCCGGCGGCGGC
Organism: Pseudomonadota bacterium; assembly: GCA_021808205.1. The sequence goes on from JAKBCD010000146.1 coordinate 1,119, forward strand.
CGGCGGCTGGCTGCCAGCAGCCTGGTGGGTCCATACCTGGGCGCCGGAATGCAGATCCACCGCCATGAAGCTGCCACCGATGTTGATGGCATAAACCACGCCGCCGGCGATTACCGGGGCGGCTACAACGTCTGAAAAATCCAGCGAGCTGGCTTGGCCAAACCCTGTGGCCAGGCTTTGCTCCCACACCGGCGTGCCGGAATTGGCGTCTATGGCGGCGAGCAGCCCGGTGGAGAACCCGGCGGTGATAATGCCATCCGCAAAGGCGGGGGCCCCTGTTATGCTGGCGGCGGTCATGGGCGGGGTGCCCACCGCGCCTGAGAATCGCCAGCCAGGTGTGCCGGATTGCTCATCGAAGGTCAGCAGCAGATCATTCTGGGTGACCACGGCCACCAGCCCGCCCGCCACCAGCGGGGCAGAGCGTGCCGGAAAATCCAGAGGCTGGCGCCATAGTATCTTGCCGCTGCCTGCATCCAGCGCCAGCGCCTCGCCATAGCCGGTGCTGGCGTAGATTTTGCCGGAGTCGAAGACGATGCCGCCGCCGATGTTCTGAGAGCTGTTATGCTTGGGCCTGGTGTTGGTGCGCCAAAGCTCGGAGCCATCGGAAAGAGACAGGGCGCGAACATGCGCATCTGCATCCATGGTGAACACATGCCCGCCGGCAACCAGCGGACTCGCAACCAAAGGCTGGCGATACCCGCCGGATGCACCGATATCCGCGTGCCAGAGGGGCTTGAAGGTGAGAGGCCCGGCAGCGTTGCCTGGCGCGTGGGCGGCGTTGGCCAGGGGCTGCGCCCAGGTGTTCAGCGGCTTTGCGGCGGGCACGGTAACGGCGGGCGCGTTGGATGCCACAGCCATGCCTGACTGGTCCGGCAGAACCGGGATTTGCGTGCCGATAATGGGAGGCTTCTTGCTGGAGGACGAGCAAGAAGCCAGCAGGCCGAGAAGGCCGACAGTCGCGGTGCGGCGGCGAATCATGGGCAGTGTCATCCGTTCAGCTTGGCGAGCATGGCCTGGGCGCGGTTCTGCGCGCCTTGCGGGGCGGTGGGGTCGTCCTGCACCTGGGCGAAGAGAGATTTGGCCATCGCAACGTTGCCCTCGTTCAAATAAACCATTGCCTGCATTTCCCGCGCCAGACCATGATACGGGTTTTTCTCCTGCACGATCGGCTGCAGCCGGGCGAGGATGTCGGCATCGTTGTCGATGCCGATTTCGTGCTGGGCGAACAACAGGTTGGCGGCGTCGCGCATCAGGTTGGGTGCGGCTTCGTCAGCGCCCACGCGGCTCCACAGCAATGCGGCCTTGGGCAGGTCTCCGGCATTCGCGTAGAGCGAGGCGGCCCGCAGCCGGGCCATAGTTTTATAAATTTCCGGCGCGGATTTGGAAAAATCCACCAGTTGCTGGGCGATGGTATCGGCCGTCTCCGGGCTCACCGGTCCATCCGGCTGGTCCACAGGCTTGGTAAGGGCAAGATATTGCACCGCGGCTTTGTCGGCCAGCCGGGCCTTGCGGGCCTGCCAGAATTGCTGCCCGGCCACGCCAGCCAGCACCAGCACGGCCGCCAGCAGCAGCAGCCCGCCATAGCGCTTGGCGAGTTTCACCGCCCGGTCATGGCGCAGATCCTCTGAAACTTCGTCAAAAATATCTACCACGCAGCTTTTTCCTCTTTGCCGGGTTTGTCTTTAGCCGGGGTGGGTGCTGGCGGCAACGCAGGCCGTCAGCCGCTGTGCTGCGCGCTCTCGCCCCATCAGCGCCAGCAGGGGCGCCATTTCTGGCCCGTGTTCCTCGCCTGTAAGAGCCAGGCGCAGCGGCTGGTACAGCGCCTTGCCCTTGGCCCCGGTGGCGGCGGAAATGGCCGCGGCCCAGGCTTTCCAGCTCTCCGGTGTCATCTCTGCCGGTATAGCGGCTTGTGCGGCCAGCACCACCGGCAATGCCTCGGGCGGCAACGCCGGGGTAACAATGTCGCCTTGCACCACCGCCCACCAGCGGCGCGTTTCGGTCAGCATGTCCAGATTGCCGCGTACCGTCTCCCAGAATTCCGGGGTGGCGCCGCCGGGCAGGCGACCCTGCACGGTCTCAAACGGCAGGTGGTGCAGCAGTTTGCGGTTCAGCCCCAGCAGCTGTGCGGCGTCAAACCGCGGCGGCGAGCGGGAGAAATCATTCAGCGAGAACTGCGCGATCAGCTCCGCCATCGGCAACGGGGCGGTGTCCTTGCTGGTGCCAAGCCGTGCCAGATAGGCGGCGAGGGCGGTGGGCTCGATCCCATCCTTGCGGAGCGATTTCAGCGAGATGGAGCCAATGCGCTTGGAGAGTTTTTCGCCATCCCCGCCGGAGATGAGCGGCAGATGCGCGAAGCGGGGAACCCCCGCGCGGGTAACGGCCCGGAACAGATCAATCTGCACGGCAGTGTTGGAGACATGATCCTCACCGCGGACGATATGGGTGATGCTCATATCCGCATCATCCACCACTGAGGTGAAGGTATAAAGCGGCGTGCCGTCGGCGCGGATCAGCACCGGGTCTGAGACGGTGGTGAGCTTGATATTGCGCGGCCCCAGCACGAGGTCGTTCCATGACACCGCCTCGCCGGAAAGCTTGAACCGCCAATAGGGCTTTTTACCATTGGCCTCGGCGGTGGCGCGCTGCTCGGGCGTCATGTTCAGCGCCGCGCGGTCATAAACCGGAGGAAGCTTACGCTTGATAAGCGCCGCGCGTTTGGCAGCCAGTTCGTCCTCGTTCTCGAAGCAGGGGTAGAGCCGACCGGAGGCTTTCAATGCCTCGGCAACTTCCGCATAGCGGGCGAAGCGGTCAGACTGCCTGGCCTGTTCGTCCCATTCAATGCCCAGCCAGCGCAGATCATCGTAAATGCCCTGCTCATATTCCGGGCGGCCGCGCTCGGTATCGGTATCGTCCAGCCGCAGCAATAATGTTCCGCCCTCATGCCGGGCAAACAGGAAATTCACCAAGGCGGCGCGGGCGTTGCCAACATGCAGATAGCCCGTGGGGCTGGGGGCGAAGCGGAGTTTGACCATTGCCGGGGGTTAGCCGGTTTTGCTGCCTGGGGGAAGGCGGCGGGAGAGAGGGGCATTTTTTTCTTTTGCGGCCCTCTTGCGCGTACGGCGCAACCGGGATTATACGCCCCACCACCAAACGGTACGGGGCTATAGCTCAATTGGTAGAGCGTCTGCATGGCATGCAGAAGGTCAGCGGTTCGATTCCGCTTAGCTCCACCATTTCCCATAGATTATGCCGCGTTAGTACCACACCCTGCCACGCGGCGATGCCGTGAAGCGGTCTCCACGGCATCACCTTAAAAATTAGGCAACGCTCAGTTTAACGTCCACACTCTTTTGAATCGCATTGGAGTAGGGGCACACGATATGCGCCTTCTGCACCAGCTCCTCCAGCTTGGCTTTTTCTATACCCTCAGCAGTGATGGTGAGGGCAGCGGTTATGCCAAAGCCGCCGCCGTCTTCGCGCGGGCCAATGCCGATTGCGGCCGCCACGGTGGCATCGTCTGGCAGGCGCAGTTTTTCCTTGCCAGCCACCATTTTCAGCGCGCCCAGGAAACAGGCCGAATAGCCAACTGCAAAAAGCTGCTCTGGGTTGGTGCCTGGCCCGTCTTCGCCGCCGAGGCCGGCAGGCACGCTGAGCGTGACTTCCAGCCTTTTGTCGTTCGAGGCACCTTTGCCGGCGCGCCCGCCCATGGCCGAGCCGTGGCCCGTGTATAGAATTTCCGTGACGCTCATAATTTGTCTCCTCTTCGAGTGCGGGCAGGATGTGCGCAAGGCCGCTCCAAAGCAAGGGGGCGCTCAGGCCAGGGCGTTACAGAAGCTTGAAATCCTCTGGCAGGCTTCGATGAGGCGGGGCAGGGTGGTGGCGGTGGAAATGCGGATGTGCGGGCTCATGGCGAAGGCAGCACCTTGCACTACGGCAACCCGCCCTTCTTCCAGCAGGGCCATCGCAAAATCGCCGTCGGAGCCGATGACGCGGCCGCCAGGCGTGGTCTTGCCCAGACAACCGGCGATGTTGGGGTACACGTAGAAAGCCCCCTCTGGCCGGTGGCAGGAAATGCCGGGCATCTGGTTCAACGCCGCCACCACGGCATCGCGCCGCTGCTCATAAGCGCTCGCGCGTTCGGCCAGAAAATCCTGCGGCCCGGTGAGCGCTGCCAGCGCCGCCGCCTGGCCGATGGTGGAAACACCAGAGGTGGCAGTGGCCTGCACCATTGTTGCCGCCTGGATCATCTCCGCCGGGCCGATGCACCAGCCGATTCGCCAGCCTGTCATGGCATAGGTTTTAGAGACGCCAGAGAGTGTCACCACCCGGTTTGCCAAATCCGGCGCCACGCCCAGCAATGTTTCGTGCCTCGCGCTGCCAAACAGCAAATGTTCGTAAATGTCATCTGAAAGAACCCACACATGCGGGTATTGCCGCAGCACCTCGGCCAAAGCTGTCAGCGCCGCGCGGGAGAGCACGGCGCCGGATGGGTTGCTGGGGTAATTCAGAATCAAAAGTTTGGTGCGGCCGCTTATGGCATTGGCCAGCGCTTCTGGTTGCAGCACGAATCCATGCTCCTGCGGGCATGGCACGAACACAGGCGTGCCGCCTGCGAATTTCACCGTCTGTTCGTAGCCCGCCCAGGAGGGGGCGGGAATGATCACCTCATCCGCCTCGCCGACGAGGGACATGATGACATTGAAAATACCTTGTTTGCCGCCATTGGTTACCAGCACGTCCTGCGGGCGGGTTGCGATGCCATGCTCGCG
>JAKBCD010000147.1 GCA_021808205.1 Pseudomonadota bacterium
GCTGATTCTGGCCGGGCTGGCCGCCTTGGCCGCCGGGTTCGTGCAAACGCGCTGGGGCGTGCGCGGCCTGCGGGAGGTTCCGGCCTGGAATGGCGGATTTGGCCGCCCGCCCGCTTGGCTGCCCTTTGGTGACCCGCACACCCAGGCCAGCGCCACCGGCTTTGCCGAGCCGGTGATGCGCGTGCTGGGCACGGGGCTGCTGGGGGCCGGCATGACCGACCCGGCCGAGCGGTTTCTGCTTGCCCCGTTATTCCGGATACAGACGCGGCTGATCCGCCTGGCTGAACGCGTGCGCCGGGCCACCATCCGGGAACGTCTGGCATTTGTCTTCGCAGTGCTGGTGGCGTTCCTGCTCGCACTTGGGCTGGGGCAGGGGGGCTGAACATGCTTTCATTTGCCCTCGCTTTTATCGCCACCGTCTTGCATATCGCGCTTTGCTTCATGGGCGCGCCCTTGCTGACGGGGCTGGTAAACAAACTACGCGCCTGGCTGCTGGGGCGGCGCGGCCCGCCGGTGCTGCAACCCTATTTTCATCTGGCCAAGCTGCTGCGCAAAAGCACCTTGGTACCAGATACCGCGACGGATTTATTCACCCTCTGGCCGCTGGGCGTGTTTCTGGCCCTTGCCGTGGCCACCATGCTCATCCCCAGCTTTGCCACCGGTATGCTCACCGCCGATGCAGGGGATTACATCACCATCATCGGGCTGTTCGCCCTGGCGCGGGCGGCTACCATGCTGGGCGGGCTGGAGACAGGGTTCAGTTTCGGCGGGGCAGGTGCCGCGCGGGAGGCGCTGTTTGGCCTGTTTGCCGAGGGCGCGTTGCTGGTACTGCTGCTGGCCTTTGCGCTGCTGGCCCACAGCACGAGCCTGGACGGCATCGCCACCGCCTTCCGCACCGCGCATATCGGCATTTCCGTCTCGCTCGGCTTCGCCCTGGCGGCGATGCTCACCGTGGCGCTGACCGAGACCGGGCGCATCCCCACGGATAATCCCTCCGGCCATCTGGAACTCGCCATGGTGCATGAGGCGATGGTGCTGGAATATTCCGGCCGGCTGCTGGCACTGCTGGACTATGCCGGGATGCTGCGGCTGTTGGCCTGGATGAACCTTGTGGGAAGTATTTTCCTGCCTTTTGGCATGGCGCGGGCGGCGGAAATTCTTTCCTGGCCCGGCGGGCTGGCGTTGTGGGCGGCCAAACTGCTGGTGATGACGATGGTTCTTTCTGTATTCGAGGTGTCGCGCGCAAAAATGCGGGTGTTCCGGGTGCCGGAATTTCTGGGTGCGGCATTGCTGCTGGGGATGCTGGCCGGCGTGTTCCTGTTCGTGGCGGCGAGGATCGGCGCATGAGCCTCACCTTCTCGCTGGCGCATTTCATGGGCGGCATCATTCTGCTCTGCGCCTTTCTGCAGCTTTCCCAGCGGCGGCTGGCGGCGATGATCACGCTGTATCAAACAGAAGCCCTGGTGCTCTCCGCCGCAGCTTTCTGGCAAGGTTATGCGCAAGGGGAGCTTAATCTCTATCTCACCGGCCTGATCACCTTCACGCTGAAGGCGGTGCTGCTGCCCTGGGGCCTGCGGGAGATTGTGCGGCGCTTCAACATGGTGCGCGCGGTGGAAACAGCCTTGCCGATGGCGATGGCGATGATCCTTGGCCTCGCGCTCATCGGCGTCGCGGTGCTGGTGCTGCTGCCGGTGACGATGGGCACCCTCTCCCTCACGCGGGAGGATCTGGCCATCGCGCTTTCCGTCGTGCTGCTGGGGCTGCTGCTGATGATTTTGCGGCGGAATGCGCTGGCGCAGATTATCGGCTTTCTCTCCATGGAAAACGGGCTGGTGCTGGCGGCCATCGGCATGCCGGGGATGCCCTTTGTGGCGGAGTTTTCCGTGGCCCTTCTGGTGCTGCTGGCCTTCCTGGTGGTGGGGGCGTTTCTGTTCCGCATCCGCGAGCATTTCGACACGCTGGACCTCTCCGGGCTTGAGAAAATCGAAAGGCGGGGGCGGTGAATTTCGCGGCACTCGCCATCGCGCTGCCGTTTCTGGCGGCGGCTCTGCTGGGGCTTTTGGGGGCGCCCCGCCAGGGGGCCATTGGCAATGCCGTGGCCAGCGCCTTGCTGTTCGGGCTCACGCTTTCGGTGTTCTGGGGCCATAGCGCGGGGTTGGTGGCGGTGGACCCGCTGGCCGCCTTGTTCGGCACGGTCTCGGGCTTTGTGGGGCTTACGGCGTCTTTGGTGAATATCGGCTACGTGACCGCCGATGCGGCGCGGATGCCGGACCAGCGCTGGCGGCTTTACCATGCGCTGTTCCAGATTGTGCTGGGGGCGAGCCTGCTGGGGCTGTACGCGGATAATATCGGGCTGCTCTGGGCGGCGATGGAGGGCGGCACCATCGCCATGACGCTGGGGGTGAGCCTCTACCGCACGCCGACCGGGCTGGAAGCCGCGTGGAAATATTTCATCCTGGGCGGGGTGGGCATCGGGCTCGCTTTGTTCGGCACCATGCTGGTTTATCTGGCGGCGCAGCCCGCTCTGGGGCCGGGTTTCTCGGCAATGAGCTTCAGGGCACTTTCAGCCCATGCCGCGCATATGGATGGCGCGCTGCTGACGCTGGCCTTCGTGTTCATTCTGTTCGGCTACGGCACCAAGGCGGCGTTGGTGCCGCTGCATGGCTGGCTGCCGGATGCCTATGCCGAAGGCCCGGCACCGCTCACCACCGCGCTCTCTGGCCTGCTCATCAACGTGGCGCTGCTGGCGATCTTACGCTTCCGGCATCTGCTGCAAGCCAACCCGGAGGCGATGCGGCCGGGGCCGTTTCTGCTGAGCCTGGGGCTGGCATCGTTGTTTCTGGCGGCGTTTTCATTCTCCCGCCGGCGGGATGCGCGGCGGTTTTTCGGGTTCTCCTCCATCGAGCAGTCTGGCATCTCGGCCTTTGCTTTTGGTATCGGCGGCCCGGCGGCCATTTTCGGCGGGATGCTGCATATGCTGCTGCACACGCTGCTGAAATCCGGGCTGTTTCTGGCGCTCATCCGCGCCGCCAGCCTGCGCGGTGCGGCCGCACCGGGGAATTACGGATTCTCGCATCTGCGCGGGCTGCTGCGGGCGAATAAATATGTGGGCTGGCTGCTGGGGGCTTGCATCTTCGCGCTCACCGGGCTGCCGCCCTCCGGCCTGTTTGCCAGCGAGTTCATCATCATCAGCCAGACGATCCAGAGAAACCCTTATATGTCCCTGCCGCTGGGGCTGGGGCTGCTGCTGTGTGCGGTGGCGATTCTGCGCAATATCGGCCCATTGCTGTTCGCCCCGGCGCCGCATGAAAAGCCCAAGCCCGCCGGGCGCGGCATCTGGCTTGTCGCGGTGCATCTGGCACTGGTGTTTCTGGTAGCCTTCGCCATGCCGGGGCCGCTGGTGCATCTGCTCTCCCGCGCGGCGGAGGATTTGCAATGAAGCTGCTCAGCCCCGAAGCCTGGACCGCGCATCAGGGGCGTTTCATCGCCCTCTGGACCGACGCCACCCACGCCTACGCGCTGTACGAGCCGGGCGAGCTGGTGGCGGTGGAATTGCAAGACGGCGCCTACCCGGCGTTGCGTTACCTCGGCGCCAACTGGTTTCAGCGTTTGGCGAAAGATTTGAACGGCCATACCGCCACCGGCTTTGCCGAAACCCGCACGGCCATTGAGCATTTCCGCGAGCCGGACGGCCGCGCCACCTGGCCGGAGTTCACGGCCCCGCATGTGGAGGGCGTGCATCAGGTGGCGGTGGGGCCGGTCCATGCCGGGATTATCGAGCCCGGGCATTTCCGGTTCTCGGTGGTGGGGGAGCAGGTGCTGAAGCTTCAGGCGCGGCTGGGCTATGCCCATAAAGGCACGCTGGGGCTGATACGCGGCAAATCCGCCAGGCAGGCGGCGCGCTATGCGGCAAGACTTTCCGGCGATGCCACCGTGGCCCACGCCATCGCCTTTGCCCGCGCGGCGGAGGCGGCTTTGGCGATGCAGGTGCCCGAGCGCGCGGTTTATCTACGCGCGGTGATGGCGGAGATCGAGCGCCTGGCCAACCACACCAGCGACATTGGCGCCATTGCCGGTGACGCCGGGTTCGTCTTTCTGGAGGCGCGCTTCGCGCTGATGCGCGAACATCTCTGCGCCGCTGCGTTCATCGCGTTTGGCCACCGGCTGATGATGGACATCGTGGTGCCCGGCGGCGTGGCCGGAGACATTGCCGAAGGCGGGGCGGATGCCATTGAGGATGCGCTGGACGTGCTGGAGCGCGAGCTGCCCAGCCTGACGCGCGTGTTCGAGGATTATGCCAGCCTGCAGGACCGCGTGGTGGGCGCAGGGCTGGTGCCGCCTGAACTTGCCGCAGCGTATAATGCCGGTGGCTATGTGGGCCGTGCCTCCGGCCAAGGCGGCGATACACGGCTGGCGCCGGGCTATCCGCCATACGACACGCTGGGCCTTGCCGTGCCGGTGGCGCAGGAAGGCGATGTGGCGGCGCGAATCAAAATCCGGCTGGAGGAGATTCCCGAAAGCATCAGGCTGGTGCGCGCGATTTTGGAACGATTGCCGGAAGGCCCGGTGGCGCTGGCCCCCGACGCCGCCAGCGGCATGGGGCTGGGCGTGGCAGAGAGTTTCCGCGGCCCTGTCTGGCATTGGCTGAAGATTGATAACGGGCTGATCCAGGATGCGTTTGTGGCAGATGCCAGCACCCTGCACTGGCCGCTGCTGGAACATGCCGCCACCACCGCCATTCTCGCGGATTTCCCGTTGATCAATAAATCGATCAACGGGTCTTACTCAGGCGTGGATCTTTAGGCCCGGATAATGGACTGCGAATACAGCGCGTTGCCCTGGGCATCCACGAACGACCAGTCGAGCTGCTTGCCCGATAGCCGCGCCGCCATGAAACCATGTGCACCGGAGGCAAAGCCGCCACGGGCAGCGGGTTCCGGCTGGTAGGTTTCCGAGCCCGCACCAGTGCAGACGTAAGAGATGCCATCCATCTTCACCGCCTGCAAAATATGGTCGTGCCCGCAAACATAAAGCGGCACGTTATGTTTCTGCAGAATGGGGTTCAGCCGGGCGATCAGGTCCGGCTGGTCATGGTCGTAGCCATCAGCATCCGACTGCGCGGTGTAGATGGGGTGATGGCCGATGACGATGTTCCACTCGGCGGTTGAAGCAGCGAGCTTCGCATCCAGCCAGTCGAGCTGTTCCTGGCTGTTCTGGCCCACAACGGCAACCCGGGTGCCGTAATATTTTTTGATGAAGGGCGAGGTGTCCAGGTAATAAAACGCTGCACTGGCGCCGCCGGGCAGCGCCATGGTTTCGGTATAATACCGCGCGGGGATCTGCCAGCGCGGGCTTTGCTTGGCGTAATCCAGCTGCGCCTGCACATTGCCGCGGTAATCATGGTTGCCGAGGATCACCTTCCAGGGCGTTTGCAGGGAGGGCGCGGTGTAAACATCCTCAAACGAGGTTTGCCATTGCGGGTCGGAAACCGACTCCACCCCGTTTTCATAGAAATTATCGCCGACGGAAACCGTGTGGATGCTACCAATTTGCTGCGCGGTGATGCCCATCTGGTGCGCCACGGCGCGCTGGTGATGGTAGCCGTGCCGCCCCCAATCGCCCACCAGCAGGAAGGAAACCGAAGCCTCCTGCGCGCTGGCGGGGCGCGCCAGGGCAGCACCCGCCCCAAAAATGGCGGTGGTGGTGACAAATTCGCGGCGTGTCAGATTCATGACGGCTCCTGATGAGTACCGGCGCCCTGTAGCAAGGGCTACGACGCGTTGTGTGACAATTTGGTGAATTGCTCCAGCTTCAGAACCTCGCCGGCGAGATAGAGGCTGCCACAGATCAGCAC
>JAKBCD010000148.1 GCA_021808205.1 Pseudomonadota bacterium
GGACGCGATCGGCCCGCTTGCCTTTGCTGCGGCAGGGGCTACCCCCATTGCGCCGGGCATGCTGGCCTCGCATTATGCACCCTCCCTGCCCGTGCGGCTGAACGCGGCGGCACCTGGGCCGGGCGAGGCATATCTTGCTTTTGGCATTGTGCCGCCCGGCGTGCTCAGCTTCCAACTTTCCGCAACGCAGAACCTCACCGAGGCTGCGGCAAATCTGTTCGGTGCCCTGCACTGGCTGGATGCGCAGGGCACCGCGCGCGGCCTTGCTGCCATCGCCGCAGCACCCATTCCTTTCACCGGGTTGGGGCTTGCCATCAACGACCGTCTCGCCCGCGCCGCCGCCCCGCGCGGCTAACCCCCCCTTGGCAAAATCCTTCCCGCGCAATATCGGAAGACGGCAGCGCCATCCCGGCGCCTTGGTGCATCTTGCAGACGATAATGAACAAGAATCTGGTTCCGCAAAGTACGGGCAGCCGCAGCACCCCGCCATGTTGCCGTTATGTCATAAGCAATCTTTTGAATTGACCCAATTTTTGTCGCATTTGCGACCTATCGCTCTGCCGCCCACCCCCTACCGGGGGGTGGGCAATATTGACGACCGCTCAACAGGAGGATTTTCCTTTGGTTAAACCCTTGCGTAAGGCCGTACTTCCGGTTGCCGGCCTCGGTACGCGCTTTCTGCCCGCCACCAAGGCCATGCCGAAGGAGATGCTTCCCGTCGTCGACAAGCCGTTAATTCAGTATGCGGTGGATGAAGCCCGTGCCGCCGGCATCACCCAATTCTGCATGGTCACCGGGCGCGGCAAAACCGCGTTGATCGACCATTTCGACATCGCCTTCGAACTGGAGGCCACGCTGGCCGAGCGCTCCAAGCGCGAGGCGCTGGCGCTGCTGCGCGAGGAGGCGATGCCGCCAGGCGCCATCACCACCGTCCGCCAGCAGGTGCCGCTCGGCCTTGGCCATGCCATCTGGTGCGCGCGCACTTTTATCGGCGATGATCCCTTCGCCATTTTGCTGCCGGATGACTTGGTACTGAGCCAAACCCCCTGCACCGCGCAGCTTGCCAGGGTTTACAACGAGACCGGCGGCAATGTCGTCGCTATCTCCGAGGTACCCAGAGAACACACCAACCGCTACGGCATCCTGAAAACCGGCGAAATCCAGGGCGATCTGGTGGAGGTCAAGGGCCTGGTTGAAAAACCAAAGCCGGAGGATGCCCCCTCCAACCTTTCCATCATCGGCCGCTACGTGCTGTTGCCGGAGGTGATCTCCTATCTCTCCCGCATGGAGGCCGGCGCCGGAAACGAGGTGCAGCTGACCGACGCCATGGCCAAAATGATCGGCCATACGCCCTTCCACGGATTGAAATTCGAAGGCCAGCGCTTCGATTGCGGCGACAAGGTGGGGTTCCTGGAGGCGCAGATCGCCTTCTCCCTCGCACGCCCGGATCTCGGCCCTTCGGTGCGTGAATTCCTGAAGAAATACGTGAACGGCTAAACCCTGATTTCCGAGAGGAATCCATGAGCTTTTCCCATAAATTCTCCGCCAGCAGCCTGCGGGAATATGATATTCGCGGCATTGTCGGGCAGACGTTGAGCGAGGCCGATGCCTTCGCCATTGGCCGCGTGTTTGGCTCCATCGTCGCCGAGGCAGGCGGCAAGACGGCCGCCGTGGGGCGCGATGGCCGGCTTTCCTCGCCCGCCCTTTCCAAATCACTGATCGAGGGGCTGATGGCCTCGGGCATGGATGTGGTGGATATCGGCCAGGGGCCGACCCCATTGCTCTATTTCGCCTCCTTCACCGAACCCACGGACGGCGCGGTGATGGTCACCGGCAGCCATAACCCGGCAAACTATAACGGCTTCAAGATGGTGCTGAAGAACAAGCCCTTCTTCGGCGCGCAGATCCAGGATCTTGGCGCCCGCGCTCGCCTGGGCCAGGTGGTGCCGCAGGCCATAGGCAGCCTGGTGCAAAAGGATATTTCAGACGCTTATATCGAGCGGCTGCTCAAAGACTGGGACGGCAAGAAAAACCTGAAAATCGTCTGGGACAACGGTAACGGCGCCGCCGGCGACGTGCTCACAAAGCTGGTCGCCAAGCTTCCCGGCCAGCATAGTTTGCTCAACGCCAAGGTGGACGGCAATTTTCCCGCCCATCACCCCGACCCCACAGTGCCCAAAAACCTCGAACAGCTCATCGAGGCGGTGAAGAAATCCGGCGCGGATGTCGGCGTGGCCTTCGATGGCGATGCCGACCGCATCGGCCTTGTCGACAATGAGGGGCATATCCTATTCGGTGACCAGTTCCTTGTACTGATGGCGCGGGACGTGCTGAAAGCCCATCCCGGCGGCACCATCATCGCCGATGTGAAGGCGAGCCAGGTGTTGTTCGATGAAGTGGCAAAAGCCGGCGGCAAGCCGCTGATGTGGAAAACCGGCCATTCGCTCATCAAGTCCAAGATGGCCGAGACCAAAGCCCCGCTGGCAGGCGAAATGTCCGGCCATATCTTCTATAACGACAAATGGTACGGGTTCGACGACGCTCTTTATGCCGCCGTGCGCGTGCTGGGCGTGATCGCCCGCATGAGTGGCACGCTGGCCGAATTCCGCACCGAGCTGCCAAAGGTACTCAACACGCCGGAACTGCGCTTCGACTGCCCGGACGAGCGCAAATTCGCCGTGGTCGAGGAAGTGGCCGAGCGTTTGAAGGAAAGTGGTGCCAAGGTCTCCGACACCGATGGCGTGCGCGTGAACACCGAGGATGGCTGGTGGCTGCTGCGCGCTTCTAACACCCAGGCGGTGCTGGTGGCCCGAGCGGAAGCCAGCTCGGGTGCTGGGCTGGTGCGGCTGAAATCCGCCCTGGCCGCACAGCTCTCGGCGTCCGGCCTGGCACCAGACTTTTCTACGCCACCATCAGCCGGGCATTGATTAGAAAAGCCATGCCCCTGAGGGGGCATGGCTTTTCTCAGGCGTGGGCAGAAAAAGGCAAGCGCGGCAGCTTCGCCTTCAGCTTGCCAAAGCGCCCCACCCCGGCCAGCCGCCGGTCTAAAAACGCCAGGGTCTTTTCCGAATCCATGGAGCTGTCGCTCAGCCAGTAAAACAGCGTGGCACCCAGCACCGCGCCCAGAATGGCGCGTTTGCTATACCAGGACATATCGGCACTCACATCCCCCGCCGCGAACCACACCGCATCCGCCATGCGCGCGATGATCTTCGCCAAACGCGGCGCATTGCCGGGCAGCACCAGCCACGCCATGGCGCGGCGCACGGCTTCTTTCTCGCCGTTCATCAGCTCCAGCCTCGCCACCACCGCCGCGCGCACCCGTTTGGTAAGCCCGGAATCGGCCATATGCCCGCGTTGTGCAGCAATCATCCGCTCATCGCCAAGCTCGAAATAAGCGGCGATCATCTCTGGCCTGCCGCCAGGAAAAGCCAGCGCCGCCTCTTCTGGGTTCCGCCCCAGACCCGCAAGCGCCATGCGCAGAGTCTGCATCGTCCAGCCGTCAAAGGCGGCGTTCTGCGCCAGCGCGTCAATCAACGCCGCCATCTCGTCATTGATCATCACAAAAGTTCCCCAGCATAACGGTCCAGCTCCTCATTATACCCGAACAGCCGGAAATCCTCCATTCGCATCGGGTAGAGCACGCCATCCAGATGGTCCGCCTCGTGCTGCACCACCCGCGCCGCGAAACCCGTAAGCACCTCCTCAAAGGCCCGGCCCTGCTCATCCAGCCCCGAAAGCCGGATCTCGTTCCAGCGCGGCACGGCGGCGCGCAGGCCAGGAATGGAAAGGCAACCCTCCCAGCCCAGCACTTGGCCTGCCTCCTCGATGGGTGTCACCACCGGGTTTATCACCGCCCGCAAGCCAATCCCGCCATCGCCATCGGCCCGGCTGGCGGGCACATGGAACACGAACAATCTGAGCGGCACATGCACCTGAGGGGCAGCCAGCCCGACGCCGCCGGCATCCACCATCGTCTCCGCCATGGCGTTAATCAGCGTCTTGATTTCAGGGGCGGTGGCAGCCTCAATCTCCGCCGCGCGGGCGAGCAATACCGGGTGGCCCATGCGGGCAATTTTCAGGATCGACATATTTGCATGATTGCCCCAGCAGAAATGATTTGGCGAGTACGGAAACTGTGCTATAGGCCCGCCACAGTTCGCGGACCGCGGCCCCCATTGGCCGTGCGCCGTGTTTGTTCGTACTTAATTTTTTGTGTGGAGCGCATAGCCCGGTGCAAGTTCTCGTCCGTGACAACAACGTCGATCAAGCGCTGAAAGCGCTGAAAAAGAAGCTGCAGCGTGAAGGCGTGTTCCGCGAGATGAAGCTCCGCCGCCACTATGAGAAGCCCTCCGAGCGCCGCGCCCGCGAAGCCGCCGAGGCTGTTCGCCGCGCCCGCAAGATGGAGCGCAAGCGGATCGAGCGCGAGGGCTTCTAAACCCTCTCTCCCGCTTTCGGGCGGGAACCGATTTTAGATTAGCAGATAAAGCCGCCATGCCCCAGGCATTCGCGGCTTTTTTCTTTCAGGCCTTCTGGATCACCAGCACATGGGTTCCATCCGGCTGCGCCAGCAAATCCAGCAGCTCATGCCCCTGGTCCGCCGCCGCGCGCGGCACATTGCGCAGCGGGTCCTCGCCTTTCAGCTTTACCAGCAGGATCTGCCCCGCCTGCATCGCATCCAGCGCAAGGCGGGTGCGCACGTAAGTCATCGGGCAAATCTCTGCCGTAATGTCGATGGCTTTGTCATGTTTCGGCAATAGGCTTACCGGCATATCAACTCCTCTAGAGCCGGATCGGTTTAGGCTCGGTCTCATGACCAACCCTAAACCGTGAATCCGCCCTTCATCAATGATCCAGAACATGATGACCCTCAGACCGCCGGTTAAACCGGAGGGTCTGGAATCATCGCGCTCTGGATTTTTGTTTTAACAAGCAATTTCATACGATTAAATTACGCCGTCGCGTCAATCCAATCACATATCGCGCTAAGGCTGGACCGAGCTTGAAGTTTAGGCCACAAGGCTCATCGATGGATATAAGCATCGAACGCCTGTGCATAGAGAACGGGCTGAAGATGACAGGTCCGCGCCGGGTGATCGCGCGGGTGTTGTCTGAGGCAACCGACCACCCGGATGTGGAGGAACTGCACCGGCGGGCCAACCGTATCGACAACCGGATCTCACTCGCCACCGTCTACCGCACCGTGCGGCTGCTGGAAGCCAAGGGCATCCTCTCCCGGCGGGACCTGGGTAGCAGGCGCGCCCGCTATGAGCCAAGTGGCGAGGGCAACCATTTTCACCTTGTCGATAAGAGCACGGGTAACGTCATCGAATTTGAGGCACCAGAAGTTGAAACCGCGTTGCGGCTGATCGCCAGGGGCCATGGTCTGGATATCGATGTGATCAAAATCGAGCTGTTCGGGCGGCAGCCTACGCCATGAACCAGGGCATCATCCCGGCACTGCCACGCTTTCTTATCGGCAACGCCGCCCCTGGCTTTGCCGAGCTACGGGCGGGCAATCTGGGTGTACGCCTTGCCTCCACGCCAGAAGAGCTGCAGGCCGCCCAGGCTCTGCGCTACCGCGTGTTCTACGAGGAGATGGGAGCTAAGGCCGACGCCGCCACCTTTGCCGCGCAGCTGGACCAGGACGAATTTGACGCCATCGCCGACCATTTACTGGTGGTCGACCATAATCTGGGTGAGGGCACCAAAAGCGTGGTCGGCACCTACCGGCTCATCCGCCAGGAAGCTGCGGATAGCTTCGGGCGGTTCTACTCGGAAAGCGAGTATGACATTTCGGCCCTCAAGCGCTTTCCCGGCCGCAAGCTGGAGCTGG
>JAKBCD010000149.1:0-376 GCA_021808205.1 Pseudomonadota bacterium
TGATCCTGAAAGGGCTGGAGACGATGCATCTGCGGGTGAAGGCGCAAAGCGAATCCGCGGAAAGGGTCGCGCGGTTCCTGGACGGCCAGCCGAAAATCAAGCGCGCGCTCTACCCCACGCTGGCCTCATTCCCTCAGCGGGAGCTGGCGATGAGCCAGATGAGCGGCGGCGGCACGCTGGTGACCTTCGAGCTTAAGGGCGGAAAGGACGAAGCCTTCCGCATGATGAACGCGTTCCGGGTCATCACGATCTCGAATAATCTGGGTGATACCAAATCCTTGGCCACCCACCCGGCCACCACCACCCATATGCGCATCGGCGGCGAGGAGCGGGCCAAGCTTGGCATTACCGATGGCACCATCCGGCTTTCGGTGGG
>JAKBCD010000149.1:386-5787 GCA_021808205.1 Pseudomonadota bacterium
GGATAAGGTCTGATTAAGAAGCCGTTATGGTGAGTCGTCCAGGGCGGGATTTTGGAGCACCGGAGGGCAGAAAAACTCGCTCTGGCGACCACTAGAACGGCTTCTAGAGCGTGATGACTTTAGGTTCGCTCACTTTGCGAGCGAGGCTTAAGTCTGAATTGCCCTCTACTTCATTGATTTAGAGGCGGATTCAGATTCTAGAGCGGATCACTCCATGATCCGCTCTAGAATGATCCGGCTCTAACTGGACCAGCGCCCGATGCCCGCCTGTCTGGCGCGGGCGCTGACGTAAAATGTCCAGACGATCTGCACCGCCAGCGGCACCAGCCCGATCCACAGGCGCGGGATCGAGGGCGTGCTGATGAAGGCGATGGCGGTGAGCCCGCCCAGCACAGCGAACAGCCACTGGATGATCGCCACCAGCTTGGCGTCCATGCCTGCGCGGCGCACCACCTGATAGAGATGGCCGTTATGTGCACGGGCGATATTCTCGCCTGCCAGCAAGCGCCGGATGAGGGTGAAGGTGACATCGTAAAGCACGCCCGAGAGCAGGAAGGGCACCAGCAGGAAGGACATCTGCACCTGCTCGAACCGCGCCGCGGCGACGCCAAAGAGAGCCAGCATGAAGCCACAGAACTGGCTGCCAACATCGCCCATGAAAATCCGCCCCCGGGGGAAGTTGAAGGGCAGGAAACCCAACACCCCGCCGGCTAGCAGCAGTGATGCGGTGTAGATGAAAAACCCGCCCAGCACGCCGGCAATGCCGGCCAGAAACAGGCAGGCGATGAGCGTTACCCCGGCGGCCAGACCGTTTAATCCATCGATGAAATTCATCGCATTGGTGACAAAGAGCAGGAAGAACACCGTGAGCGGCACCCCAGCCCAGCCCAGATTGACGTAGCCCCAGAAAGGCAGCGCCACGTTATGCACCCACAGGCCGGAGAAAATGACGGCCAGCGCCGCGATGAGCTGGGTGGCGAGCTTCACCGCGAAGGACATGTCCAGCAGATCGTCCAGCATTGAAACCAGGGCAATCAGCAGGGCGGCGGCGATGACGCCGATGAAATAAGGCGCCGCGATGCGGGAGACCTGGCCATAGCGGTAGAGCAGCAGCACGCCCAGCAGAAACGCGCAGACAATGCCCACCCCACCGGATTTGGGCGTGGTTTGGGTGTGCGCCTTGCGGGCATCGGGCCGGTCCGGCACGCCCAGCGTGATCATAATGCGTACGATGATGGCGGAAAAAATGGCGAGCCCCGCCATGAGGGCCAGGTGGCGGGGCAGTGACAAAGCTGAAACGCTCGAGAGGCTCATACGGGCGGGACCATGACCGAAACTCAGAGAAATTAGAAGATGCCGAGAATTGGCGCGGGTGGGGCTTGCCCTGGTCCCCGGCGCGGGTCAGAAGCAAGGCGAGGCCACAAAGCATAGCGGAGTGTTTTAGGTGAGGATCGCGATTATCGGCGGGGGTTATGTCGGGCTTGTCTCAGGCGCCTGCTTCGCTGAGTTCGGCGTATCGGTGGCGGTGGTTGAGGCTGATCCGCTCAAGCGGGAGATCTTGCTCGGCGGCCAGATTCCTATCTACGAGCCAGGGCTGGACAAACTGGTGACGGACAATACCGCCGCCTGGCGGTTAAGTTTTCCGGCCACGCTTGAGGAAGGGATAAAGGGCGCGGAGGCGATCTTTATCGCGGTGGGCACCCCAACCCGCCGCGGCGATGGCCATGCCGACCTCACCTATGTGTTCGCGGCGGTGGAGCAGGTGCTGAAAGCGCTGGACCACCCGGCCGTGATCGTCACCAAATCCACCGTGCCAGTGGGCACAGGCCGGAAAATTCTGGAAATGGCCCGCCAATTGCGCCCGGACCTGGCGATAGACGTGGCCTCCAACCCGGAATTTCTGCGCGAGGGCAGCGCCATCTCTGATTTCATGCGGCCAGACCGCGTCGTCGTCGGTGCCGAGAGCGAGCACGCCCGTGAGGTTTTGCGCCGCCTGTATCGCCCGCTTTACCTGATCGAAACTCCGATCGTGTTTACCGGGCTGGAGACGGCGGAGCTGATCAAATACGCCGCCAATGGTTTTCTGGCGATGAAGATCACCTTCATCAACGAGATGGCGGATTTATGCGAGAAGGTGGGGGCGGATGTGAACGACGTTGCCCGCGGCATCGGGCTGGATGGGCGGATTGGCCGGAAATTCTTGCATGCGGGTCCTGGCTTTGGCGGTTCGTGCTTCCCGAAGGACACGTTGGCGCTGATGCGCATTGCCGAGGAAGCTGATGCGCCCTCCCGGCTGATCCAATCCGTGGTGGCGGTGAACGATGCCCGCAAGGAAGGGCTGGCGGCGCGCGTGGTGGCGGCTTGCGGCGGGAATATGCAGGGTAAGGTGGTGGCGGTGCTGGGGCTGGCGTTTAAACCCGAGACCGACGACATGCGCGAATCCCCCGCTTTGCCGCTCATCCATGGCCTAGTTGCGAGCGGCGCGCAGGTGCGGGCATTTGACCCGCAGGCGATGCCGGCCGCGAAGCCGTTGTTGCCCGAGAGCGTGATGTTGAAAGAGAGCGCCGTTGATGCCTTGACCGGGGCGGACGCGCTTGTACTCATTACCGAATGGAACGAATTTCGGGCCCTGGCGCCTGCCCGCCTGCAAGAGACGATGCGCGGCAGAGTCGTTGTCGATCTGCGCAATGTTTTCGAGTCGGCACCGCTGCGCGCGGCCGGCTTCACCTATACGGGAATCGGTCGACCCACGCCATGATCCGAATATCTTCCCTGACACTAAGCCGCGAGGACCGAAATTTTGAACGCCGTTCATGTGCAGTATCCAGATTTCGCCAACCCCGAATTGCTCGACAAGATCCCCCTTGCCGCCAGAACCATTCTGGATGTGGGGTGTGCGCAGGGGGCGCTGGGCAGTGATTATCTGCGGCGCAACCCTTCCTGCCGCGTGGTGGGGATTGAGCTGGATGAGCAGGCTGCCTCCCATGCGCGCCAGCGGCTTTCGGAAGTGTTCGTGGGCGATGTGGAAAAGGTACCGATGCCGTTCGAGGTGCCGGAGGGGATCGACTGCATCATCTACGGCGATGTGCTGGAGCATCTCACCGACCCGTGGCTGGTGCTGAAGGAGCATGCGAAATATCTCTCTGCGCAGGGTACCGTGCTGGTGTGCATGCCCAATGTGGAACATTGGAGCTTTGTGGCGCGGCTGCTGACCGGCAGTTTCGATTACGAGGACCAGGGATTGTTCGACCGCACGCATTTGCGCTGGTTCACGCCGCGCACTATGGCCCGGGCACTGGCGGAAGCGGGACTCGCACTTTCGGATGCAGCGCCCCGCCCGATTGCCACCGAGAGGGCGGAGCAGTTCACCAACATGCTGACACCCGCCTTGCAGGCGATGGGCGTGGACCCGCAGGAATATCTGAACCGGTCGATTCCGTTGCAGGTGATCTGGCGGGCGCGAAAGGCCGATATCCTGCGCATGGAGGTGAGCGCTACCATGCTGGCGCCGCAAGGCGGGGTTTCGGATGTGCGGGTGGTGGAGCCGCTGAGGGCTTTGTGCACGGATAGCTCGATCTTTAGCAGTATCGTTGCGGAGGCAGCGCTGAAGCCACAGCTTGGTGATACCCCGCGCGTGGCGATTTTGCACCGTCCGTTATTGCTAGGCGAGAGCGGGCTGGCCAGGGTGCGCGCGCTGCTGGCGCAGGATTATGTTGTGGTCAGCGAGTTCGACGATCATCCGGTGTTTATGGAAGAGCGCGGGGTGAATTTGGACGAGCTGCTCACCTTCCGGGGCGTGCACGCGGTGCAGACCAGCACGCCGGCTCTGGCTGAGGCGCTGCTGGCGGATAATCCTGAAGTAGCGGTGTTTCCCAACGCCGTGTTCGAGCTGCCGCCGGTACGCAATTTTCAGGACATGGAGCATCTCACGCTGTTTTTTGGCGCGCTGAACCGGCAGAATGATTGGGCGCCGTTGATGCCGGTGCTGAACGAGGTGGCCCGCGCGGTGGGAGACCGTTTGCGCTTCCGGGTGGTGTTCGATGAGGCGTTCTTCAACGCGCTGGAGACCCCGCATAAAAGCTTTGAGCCCGCGATGGTGGATTATGCCAGCTATATGAATGAGCTGGGGCTGGCGGATATCAGCTTCATGCCGCTGGAGGACAACGCCTTCAACCGCGCCAAATCCGACCTGAAATTCATCGAAGCAGGGTCCGCGCGGGTGTGTGCGCTGGCCAGCAATGTGGTCTACGGCGGCTCCATCCAGGATGGCAAGACCGGCGTGCTGTTCAGCAACCCGACGGAGCTGCGCGCGGCATTGCTGCGGCTGCTGGCTTATCCTGAGGCAACGCGGCGCATGGCCGATGCGGCGCGGGGTTATGTGGCCCAGAACCGGATGCTGGCTTACCAGGTGGCGGCGCGGGCGGATTGGTATCGCGCCTTGTGGGAGCGCCGGGCGGAGTTGAATGAGGCATTGAAGCAGCGCGTGCCGGAGCTGTTTGCCTGATGAGTTTGCCCAGCGGAAAACTCCGCTTGACGGGCCAGTGCGAGGCTGAGTGGCTGACGGGTGCGGCGGCCGAGGCCATTTGCCCGAATTGCGGGCACCAGGGCCGCATGGCGGAGCTGATCGACGTTGATTATGACCTGCTGGGCACGACAGGCCATTACCGGGTGCGGCTGTGCCCGCATTGCGCCGTGCGGTTCACCAGCGTGTTGGGCACCGTGGATTATGAAGGCGATGAGCTGGTTGAGATCGGCTGGCCCGCTTATTACGCGCAGATGGGTGCTGGGATCTGGCCGATTTCGGACCCGTTGACGCGGATTGCCAAGCCCTCTGGGGCGAAGGCGCTGGAGATTGGCGGGGCCTATGGGTTCGGGCTGGATTTCTGCGTGAATGCCAAGGGTTGGCAGGGCGTGGGGTATGACCCCTCGCCGCTGGCCAAAATTGGCGCGCAGGAGCTGGGGCTGGACATCCGCCAGGGCTATTTTACCGAGGATATGCTGGGCGATGGGCCTTGGGATGTGATCATCTCGACCGAGGTAATCGAGCATCTGAACGAGCCGCCTGCGTTTCTGCGGCTGATGCGCCGGGCGATTGCCGAAGATGGCATCTTGCTGCTCACCACCCCGAACGCGGACTGGATTACGCCCGCCCTTTCCAATGGCGAACTTTACGCGCTGCTGGCGCCAGGCGCGCATGTGGTGTTGCAAAGCCCGCAAAGCCTGCGGATGGCGCTGGAGGCTGCAGGGTTCGCGCATGTGGTGGTGCGGGCGGAGAAATCGGCCCTGGTGGCTTATGCCTCGCCGTCGCCCTTCGTGCTGGAGGAGGATTTTGCCTCCCGCCGGGCGGTTTACCGACGGTATTTACAGAGCCGGGCGGCTGTGGCGCAGGCGGGCAGCGATC
>JAKBCD010000150.1 GCA_021808205.1 Pseudomonadota bacterium
AAGGGTTTGAAGGCCCGCTGGACCTGCTGCTGGAGCTGGCCCGCGCGCAGAAGGTGGATCTGGCCAAAATCTCCATTCTGAAATTGGTTGAGCAATTTCTATCGGTTATCGAGGGGGCGCGGCGCGTACGGCTGGAACTGGCGGCGGATTGGCTGGTGATGGCCGCCTGGCTCACCTGGCTGAAATCCCGCTTGCTGGTGCCCCAGTTTGGCGAGCCTGAGGATGCGGAGGTGGCAGCCGAGATTCTTCAGGCGCGACTTATGGATCTTCAGGCCATGCGGGAAGCCGCGAAATGGATGGGGGCGCGCCCGCAACTCGGCTGGGATGTGTTTGAGCGTGGCATTCCCGAGGAGTTGACGGAGCTGGATCGCTCCCGCCTGAAGCTTGAAATGTCGGGGCTGCTTTCGGCTTATCTTATGGCGCGGCGCCGGGCAGGGGGCAAGCAGCAATACCGGCCCAAGCCGATGGTCTATTTCTCGGTGCAGGACGCCTTGCAGCGCGTTGGCCGGCTGCTTGGCTCCTTGCCTGACTGGGCCAGTTTGGAGCAATTTTTACCGGAAGGGCTAGAGAATGGCACGCCGCGCCGGGCCGCCATCTCCTCAACGCTTATCGCGGGGCTGGAAATGGCTAAGAGTGGACAGCTAGACTTGCGCCAAGATGAGAGGTTTGGGCCGATTCTGATGCGCCAACGCCAGGAGAACGGTGAATTTGATGGCTGATGACTTCACCCCGGCAATGCGCCTGGCCGAGGCTGCAATTTTTGCCGCCACGCAGCCGGTAACCGCCCGGATGCTGGCCAATCTGCTACCTGAGGATGCTGACGTGGATGCGGTGATGGCCGCGTTGACGCGGGCCTATGAAGGCCGGGGCGTCAATATCGCCACCGTGGGCGGGGGGTGGCAATTCCGCACCGCGGCGGATTTGGCGCCGCTTTTGCGCAAAGTGGTGGAACTGCCGCGCCGTCTGCCCCGCGTGGCCATGGAGAGCCTTGCCATCATCGCCTATCACCAGCCGGTGACTCGCACCGAGATCGAGGAAATCCGTGGCGCCGCATTGTCTCAGGCCACGCTGGATTTGCTGCTGGAAAATGGCCTTGTAACGCCCAAGGGCCGCAAGGAAACGCCCGGGCGCCCCACACTTTGGGGCACAACGCCGGCCTTTCTGGCGCAGTTTGGGCTGAATGATCTGCGGGAATTACCAAAACGCGAAGAATTGCTGATCGACCCAACAGGCCCGGCGCTGGCACTGTCAGCGGCTGAATTGCCCGGGATAGGCATGGCAGGCGAGGGTGGGCCGGAATGAGCCAGCTGCGCATCACCCGTCAAACATTGCTGGACGGTACGTTGCGCGCCCGGCTGCGGGAATATTCCGAAAAGCACCCTGAAGCGCGCGGGCGGAGCGATGCAGAGATGGCGGCGCTGCTCGAGCAGATATTGGCGCAGCACCAGCCGGGCGAAGATCTCTGGATATTCGGCTACGGCTCGCTGATCTGGAACCCCGCGTTTAATTATAAAGAAAAATGCTGCGCCCTGCTGCGCGGCTGGCGCCGGCGGTTCTGCCTGAAACTATATATGGGGCGCGGCACACCCGAAACGCCTGGCCTGATGCTGGCGCTGGACAGGGGCGGCGCCTGCCGTGGCGTGGCGTTCAGAATCGACGCGGACAAGGCCAGAGAAGAACTCGGGCTGCTCTGGCAGCGGGAAATGTATGGCGGGGCCTATAATGCCCGCTGGGTGACGCTTGTCGCCGGCGAACAGCGGATGCGCGCGGTTACTTTTGTCATCAACCCGCTGCATCCACGCTATATGAAAGAAATCACCACGGAAGAGGCTGCGGCGCTGATCATGTCTGGCCGGGGAGACCTTGGCACCTGCCGGGAATATTTTGACAACACCATGACGCATTTGCGCGAACTTGGGGTGAAAGACGCCGCCCTTGCGCGCATTGCCGCGTCTTTGCCATCCGCGTGAGGGCCTGCTAGCAAGCCTGCGATGTTTGGATTTTCTTGGGGCGAGATCGGGTTGATCATGGCGGTGGCGCTGATTGCCATTGGGCCGAAGGATCTGCCTGTCGCCATCCGCACCGTGACCGGGCTGATCAAGAAAGCCAGGGGCATGGCGGCGGAATTCCAGGGCCATGTGGACGAAATGATGCGCGAGGCCAATCTCTCCGATGTGAAAGGTGAGATCGACAAACTTCGGCGGTTTGACTTCCGGAGTGCCGCCGGAGCCGCGCTCGACCCAGATGGAGGGCTGCGCGCCACGGTAAAGGAGGTAAATGACGGCCTGGCCGCCATGCCTTATAAACCGCCCGCCCCCGTGGAGGAGGCTCCACCAGATTCGCCCGCTTTTGTTCCCCCGGATGCCGCGCGCAAAGCACCAGTTCCGGCCTTTATTCCGCCTGGCACCAGGCGCTGGGGTTTTTAGCGCATGGCCACCGATGATGACGAGATTAACGACAGGGAAATGCCGCTGCTGGAGCATCTGGCGGAGCTACGCCGCCGGTTGATCTGGTCGGCCGCCACGTTCCTGCTCTGCTTTGTGGTATGCTATCATTTCGCACCGAGAATTTATGATTTTCTGGCAGCCCCCCTGGCGCACGCGCTGGAAGCGCAGGGGCATAAGCCGGAGTTGATCTACACCGCGTTATACGAGGCATTCTTCACCTACGTGAAAGTGGCGGTGTTCGCCGCGGCGTTCATCTCGTTTCCTGTGGTGGCGGTACAGATATGGCTGTTTGTGGCGCCGGGGCTGTACAAGCGCGAGAAGCGGGCGCTGCTGCCTTTTCTCATCGCCACGCCGATATTGTTTTTCATGGGCGGGGCGCTGGCGTATTATGTGTTTTTTCCGGTGGCCTGGAAATTTTTCCTCTCGTTTCAGCAGTCTGGCGGTTCGGTGGATATCGAATTGCTGCCGAAGGTGGCGGACTATCTGAGTATTGTCATGAAGCTGATCTTTGCCTTTGGGCTCAGCTTCGAGCTGCCGGTGCTGCTGACGCTGCTGGGCAAGGTGGGCATTGTTTCTTATGCGACATTAAAAAAATACCGGCGCTATGCTTATGTCGGCTGCTTTGTTGTTGCGGCCGTGATGGCCCCGCCGGATGTGCCGAGCCAGTGCATCATGGCCGGGCTGCTGATTTTCCTGTTCGAGATTTCGCTGTTTTTAGTGCGGATCGTCGAGCCGAAACACGAAGACGAAACTGAAGAAGACAAAGACGCTGAGCATGCATGATATAAAGATGATCCGCGAGGATGCCGCCGGTTTTGATGCTGCGTTGGGGCGCAGGGGCATTCTGCCGCTTTCCAAAGAGATATTGGCGCTGGATGAGCAGCGCAGGGCTGCGCTGGCCAAGCAGCAGGAATTGCAGGCCGGGCGCAATGCGGTTTCCAAGAAAATAGGCGAAGCAAAGCGTAACAAGCAGGACAGCGCAGAGCTGGAAGCTGAAGGGGTGAGGCTGCGGGGTGAAATTGAGGCGCTGGATGCCGAGGGCCCACGCCTGGACGCCTTGCTGCGTGACATGTTGAGCAAGATCCCCAACCTGCTCGATGCCTCCGTACCGGAGGGTAAGGACGAGGCGCAGAACAAGCAGGAAAAACTCTGGGGCGCGCCGCGTGAATTTGCCTTCACGCCGAAACAGCATTTCGAGCTGGGCGAGGCACTGGGGCTGATGGATTTCGCTGGCGCTGCCAAGCTGGCGGGTGCCCGCTTTACCGTGCTGAAAGGCGCGTTGGCCCGGCTGGAACGCGCGCTCGGCCAGTTTATGCTGGACACCCATACCAGCGAGTTCGGCTATTCCGAAACCGTGGTGCCGCTGCTGGTGAACGACGCCACCATGTACGGCACCGGCCAATTGCCGAAATTCGCCGAGGATTTGTTCGCCACCACCGATGGCCGCTGGCTGATCCCCACCGCCGAGGTGCCGCTGACCAATCTGGCCGCCGAAGAGATTATTCCAGCGGCGAAGCTGCCAATGCGCATGACCGCACTTTCGTACTGCTTCCGTTCCGAGGCTGGTTCAGCAGGGCGTGACGTGCGCGGTATGTTGCGCCAGCACCAGTTCAGCAAGGTGGAGCTGGTAAGCATCACCACCCCGGAGCAAAGCTGGGACGAGCATGAGCGCATGACCCGCGCTGCCGAAACCGTGCTGGAACGGCTTGGCTTGCCATACCGGCGGATGCTGCTGTGCGCGGGCGATACCGGATTTTCAGCGGCTAAAACATATGATCTGGAAGTCTGGATGCCAGGGCAGGGCACGTACCGGGAAATTTCATCCTGCTCCAGCACGCTGGCGTTCCAGGCGCGGCGAATGAATGCCCGCTACCGCCCGGGTGAGGGCAAGCCGGAGTTCGTGCATACGCTGAATGGCTCCGGCCTGGCGGTGGGCCGCGCGCTGATCGCCGTGATGGAGACGTATCAGAACGAGGATGGGTCCATTACTGTGCCGGATGCGCTACGCCCTTACATGGGCGGGTTGGAGCGCATTGCCGCCGCCTGAGCCATGGCGCGATTTCGTTGACAGGGTTGCGGAGCCTTTGCATGGTCCGCCGCATATTTTGAGGGAAGAACGATGAGCATTGATCTGATAGCCGCCATTGAGGCCGCCTGGGAAAACCGGGCCAATATCTCGCCCTCCACCGATGGCGGCGAACGCGCGGCGATTGAGGCGGCTTTGGCATTGCTGGACGCCGGCAAGGTGCGCGTGGCGGAGCCAACGGCCGATGGCTGGGTGGTGAACCAGTGGCTCAAGCAGGCGGTACTGCTTTCCTTCAGGTTGCACGCCAACGCGCTGCAAGGTGGCGCCGGCGGCGCTCCAGTGTTCGACAAGGTGGCAGTGAAGTTCGCGGGCTGGGATGAGACACGGTTTGCTTATGCCGGCTTTCGCGCCGTGCCGGGTGCGGTTGTACGCCGCTCCGCCTATATCGCGCCCGGTGTGGTGCTGATGCCAAGTTTCGTGAACGTGGGGGCCTATGTGGGCGAGAACACGATGATCGACACCTGGTCCACTGTTGGCTCCTGCGCGCAGATTGGCAAGAACTGCCATATCTCCGGTGGTGTTGGCATTGGCGGCGTGCTGGAGCCGTTGCAGGCAAACCCGGTGATTATCGAGGATGATTGCTTTATTGGCGCGCGGTCCGAGGTGGCGGAAGGCGTGATCGTGGGGCAGGGGGCAGTACTTTCCATGGGCGTGTTCCTTGGGGCTTCCACGCGCATTGTAGACCGTGAGACCGGTGAGATTTTCTACGGCAAGGTGCCGCCCTATTCGGTGGTGGTGCCGGGTACTCTGCCGGGCAAGACGCCAACGTCCCCCAACCTTTCCGCTGCGATCATCGTGAAACGTGTGGATGCACAGACGCGTTCCAAAACCTCCATCAACGAGCTGCTGCGCGCGTGATTTCTGCCTCCGCCCTGCTGCGTGATCTGCTGCGTTGCCCTTCCGTGACCCCGGTGGATGCCGGGGCGCAAGGTGTGCTGATCGGCGCGCTGGAGGGGCTGGGGTTCGAAGTGACGAAACTGCGGTTTGGCGAGATCGAGAATTTCTTCGCCGAACGCAAGGGGGCAGGAAAACATCTCTGCTTCGCAGGCCACACGGATGTTGTGCCGCCTGGCGAAGGGTGGTCGCACGGCCCGTTTGCGGGCGCTGAGCAGGATGGCGTGTTGTATGGCCGGGGTGCTGTTGACATGAAAGGCGGCATTGCCGCTTTCGTGGCCGCTTGCGCACACGTGCAGGGGCATGTCTCCCTGCTGATCACCGGCGATGAGGAAGGCGAGGCGGTGGACGGCACCGTGC
>JAKBCD010000151.1 GCA_021808205.1 Pseudomonadota bacterium
TTCGACCACGTAACCCCCGAGATGAGCATCTACAAGGAAGAGATTTTCGGCCCGGTTCTGAGTGTCGTTCGCCAGAACAGTTTTGATGCGGCGTTGAAGCTGATCAACGACCACGAGTTCGGCAATGGTACGGTTATCTATACCTCGGATGGCGACACCGCCCGTGCCTTCACCAATGGCGTGCTGGCGGGCATGGTGGGTGTGAACGTGCCCATTCCGGTGCCGATGGCGTTCCATTCCTTCGGCGGTTGGAAGCGTTCCATTTTTGGTGATCACGCCATCCATGGACGCGAAGGCGTGCGGTTTTATACCCGCATCAAAACCATCACCGCGCGCTGGCCGGCCGGCATCCGCAAGGGGGCGGAGTTCGCCATGCCGACGATGAAGTAAGGCTTTCATTCGTCAATAAAATTTGCAAGAATCGGGTGCATACTCCGGAGGAACCATGCGCCTGATTCTCGCTTTGCTGCTGCCCTGGCTGCAGTTCTTCACCATCGGCCGGCCTTTCGCGGGGCTCTTCTGCCTGTTCCTACAGATTACGTTGATCGGCTGGATCCCCGCGGCCATCTGGTCGGTCTATGCGCTCAGCCAGTACAAGACGGATCAGAAGATCGAGCAGGCGCTGGGGCGTGACTGAGGCGTTTTCCTCCAGCCTATACCAGCGCCCGAGCGCGAGCCCCTCAGCATAAAACTCAACGGCGCAGCGGCAGCATCCGGCGGAGTACGTCATCTTTCAACATATAATGGTGCAGCAGTGCCGCCGCCGCATGCGCGCCCGCCAGAATCATGATAGCCCAGGCTGTATAGTCATGAAGGCTGTCGACGAAATGCCCGGTTGCCTTCGAAAATATGCCCAAGGGTGAGGCGATGAGCAGGCCAAAAAAGCTGAGCGATTTGTTGTCTGTCCAGCGGGTAAGAAACCCGAGCCCCACCACGGCGGCAAGCAGGACATAAAGCAACTGATGCAGCCGATGCGCGGCGCGGTTGAGCATATCGTTTCTATAATCAAACGAGCTATGGCCAGGCCGCAAGCGCCACGCTAGCCGCAGCGCCAGCACGGCGGCAAGCGTTATCCCGAGGGACATATGCGCCACCACCATCAGGCGATGCGCCGGGTGCGGGAAATATCCCCAGAGTTCCGCAAGCAGGAACTGCACCACGACCAGCAATGCGGTAAGCCAATGCAGTGCGATGGTCAGCCCATCATGCCGGGCTAGTGCCGTTTTCTCGGTTTTATTCATGACCATCCAATACAAGGCTGCTCAGAGTGCGATCGCTTTAGATTGAACCACCGATGGTTCGGTCTAAAGCGTGGATCGCCATCTAACACATCGATTAGAGGCTGATTCACGGTTCAAGGTGGATCGCGCCGCGATTCAACTTGAACCGATCAGGCTCTACAGCGCTCTATAAAGACTTTTTCTTTTATCCCAAGTGCCGTGTATGTAGTCCACCGACGGATTTTGAATGTCTTAGAGCCAGCCAATAAAAATCAAGAAAATGTAATGTTGTGGATTGAAATGATTTCGTTATAAACTGGAATAAGTTACGAGAACTTAATTCATTGGTTAGGACATGCGGGCGCGCAAAGGCCATATCCAGGCCATGTCACGATGTCCGCCTCACCCAGTCCTCTCACGGGACTGCGCCTTGTTCCTCGACATTGACGGTACATTGCTGGATTTTTCCCTCTCGCCGCAGGGTGTTGTCGTCCCGCCCGGGCTGCCTGCACTTCTGCATGGTCTCGCCGCCTGGCTTGATGGCGCAGTGGCGCTGCTCTCAGGGCGCAAGTTTTCGGATGTCGAGGCGCTGTTTGGCTCCGGTTTCGCGGTCGGCGCTGAGCATGGTGCGCTGCTGCGCGCGGCAAACGGCAGCGTGATCGCCGAAGCCAGCCCGGACCCCGCCTTGAGGGCGCTCACGCAACCGCTGCGCGCGGCGGTGGCGGAGCGTCCTGGTACTCTGCTTGAGGAAAAGCGCTTTGGCCTAGCGCTGCACTGGCGCGCCGCCCCCGTGATGGCGCAGGAGCTGACGGCGCTGGCCCAAAGGCTCGCCGCGCCATACCCGCAATTACAGCTGCTGCCCGCGCACGCGGCGCTGGAAATTCGTATGTGCGGCACCGATAAGGGGGCAGCCCTGGCCGCCTTCATGCGCCAGCCGCCATTCGCAGGGCGCAAGCCGGTTTTCATTGGGGATGACGTGACGGATGAACCTGCCATCGCCCGCGCCAGCGAAATGGGCGGGCTGGGGTTGCATGTGGCGCGGAATTTCGGCGGCACCACCCAGGCCGTACGAAATTGGTTGGCGGAACACCTGAAGCAGGGGGGAATACGCGATGCAACGGCCTGATCTGAACCTCGCCGTGATCGGCAATGGCGCCATCGCCTCGTTGATCGACCGGCAGGGCACGCATGTCTGGTGTTGCTGGCCGCGGCTGGATGGCGACCCGGTGTTCCACACGCTGCTGAGCGACGGCGGCAAGGGCGAGCTGGGCGTGGAACTGGCCGGACAGGTTGAAGCCGTCCAGCGCTATCTGCCCAACAGCGCCGTGGTGGAAACCATCCTACGTGATGGCCAGGGTAATGCCCTGCGCATTCTGGATTTCTGTCCGCGCTTTCGGCTCTATGGGCGGGTGTTTCATCCGCATATGATCGTGCGGCGGCTGGAGCCGCTCTCCGGCCGGCCGCGCATCACCCTGCGCCTGCGCCCTGGCTTTTCCTATGGGCAGATGCATCCGGCGCCCTCGGTCGGCAGCAATCATTTGCGCTATGCGGGGCCGGACTTCACCCTGCGCGCCACCACGGATATGCCGGTCAATCATATCCTGCACGAGCATGGCTTCACGCTCGGGCGCTCTGGCACGCTGGTGCTCAGCGTTGACGAGCCACTCAACCAGGCACCGGAGTCGCTTTCCTCCCACTTTCTCTCGGAGACATTGAATTATTGGGAAGATTGGGTCGCCAGCCTGAACGTGCCGTTCGACTGGCAAGACGCGGTAATCCGTGCCGCCATCACACTCAAGCTCTGCTCCTATGACGATACCGGTGGCATCGTCGCCGCCCTCACCACCTCCATCCCGGAGGCACCGGGCTCTGGGCGCAATTGGGATTATCGCTTCTGCTGGCTGCGAGATTCGATGTTCACCATCTCCGCCCTCAACCGGCTTTCGGCGATGCGTACGATGGAGAATTATCTCACCTTCGTGCTTGACAATGTCACCAGCTCAGGACCGCGGGAGCTGCCGCCGCTCTTTCCCATCGCGCCGGGCATGGCACTGGATGAATATGTCGCTGCCGCGCTCAGCGGCTATGGCAATGCGGATGGCCCGGTACGGGTGGGCAACGGCGCCGCCTCGCAACGCCAGAACGATGCCTATGGCGCCATCATTCTCAGCCTCACCCAGCTTTATTTTGATCGTCGCCTGCAGGTGCGCGGGGATGTGGCGCTGTATGAGAAACTTTGCCTGCTGGGAGAGGTGGCAGAGCGCGTGGCGCTGGAGCCAGATGCTGGGCCGTGGGAGTTCCGCGGCATGGCGCGGGTGCATAGTTTTTCGGCCGCCATGTGCTGGGCCGCCCTCTCGCGCCTGGCGATGATCGCCACCACGCTGGGGCTGGAGGAACAGGCCGTGCACTGGACCCGGCGTGCACATGAACTACGTGATGAGATTATGCGGCGTATCGTCACGAAGGCGGGCTGGCTCTCCGGCGTGCTGGACGAAGAGGTGGCGGATGCCTCGGTACTGGTGCTTCCCAGCATCGGTTTCATCGAGGCCACATCGGCGGAATTTTCTGCCACGCTGGATATGGTGGAGTCCCGGCTGATGCATGGCGGGTTCGTGATGCGCTACGATGCGCCGGATGATTTCGGCCTGCCGGAAACCGCCTTTCTGCTGTGCAGCTTCTGGTACGTAAACGCCTTGGCGCTGGCGGGGCGGCGCGCCCGGGCGTTGCAGATATTCGAGAGCATTCTGGCGGCGCGCAACCATGTCGGCCTGCTCTCAGAGGATGTGGCCCCGCCAGTTGCTGGAGAGCCTGCTCGGCTCTGGGGCAATTTTCCGCAAACCTACTCCCATGTCGGTCTAATTCTTTGCGCCATGCGGCTTTCGCGCGGTTGGGAGGAGGGGTTGTGGCGCGCCTCGTAATTGTTTCCAACCGCGTGCCGGATGTCGCCGAAACATCCGGCCCACGCGCCGGTGGCCTGGCGGTGGGGTTGGCGGATGCACTGGTGCCTGGTTCGCTCTGGTTCGGCTGGTCTGGCGAGCGTGTGGCCGCGCGTTCCGAAGACATCCGCAGCGTTGTGGCGGAAGGCATCACCTACGCCACCATCGACCTCGCGGAAGATGACTACCGCGACTATTACCTTGGTTTTTCCAACGCCACGCTCTGGCCGTTGTTTCACATGATGCCGAGCCTGGTGAGCTTCGACCTTGCGGGCTACCGGGCGTATCGCGAGGTGAACGAGCAGTTTGCCAGGGCTTTGGTAAAACTCGTGCAGCCGGACGACATCATCTGGATCCATGACTACCAGTTGCTCGGCGTTGCCGCCACGCTGCGCCGCTTGGGGGCGGGCAACCGCATCGGCTTCTTTCTGCATATTCCGTTTCCCGCTCCGGCCTTGTTCGACCTGCTGCCACCGGCCGAGGAATTGCTGCGCGGCCTGCTGGCGCATGATGTCGTGGGGTTTCAGGCAGAGCAGGATCAGGGGCATTTTCTCGAGGCTTTGCGCCAGCGCGGCATTGGCGTGCAGGGGGATGATGTTCGGCATGAAGGCCGGTTGCTGCGCAGCATGGTCACGCCGGTTGGTGTGGATGTGGATGCGTTCAACCGCCTCGCGGTGCGCGCGGCGCGGCGTGTGGAGGCGCGGCGTATGGTGGAGAGCCTGGCCGGGCGCGCTTTGATGATCAGCGCCGACCGGCTGGATTATACCAAGGGCCTGCCAGCGCGGTTCGATGCGTATGGCCGTTTTTTGTCTCGTTTTCCCGAGCAGCTCCGCAAAGTCAGCTTTCTGCAAGTGGCAGCCCCCTCGCGCGAGGAGGTGGACCAATACAAAACCCTGCGCGACGAGCTGGACTACAAGGCCGGCGCCATTAACGGCGCGTATTCGGATTTCGACTGGGTGCCGCTGCGCTACATGACCCGCGCCGCCGGGCGGGGGGTGCTGGCGGGGCTGTTCCGCATCGCGCGTATCGGGCTGGTCACGCCATTACGGGACGGCATGAACCTCGTTGCCATGGAATATATCGCGGCCCAGGACCCGCTGGACCCCGGCGTGCTCATTCTCTCGCGCTTTGCCGGCGCCGCCGCGTTGCTGCCAGAGGCGTTGCTGGTGAACCCTTATGATGTTGACCAGATGGCCGAGGCGATTAACACCGCCATGCTGATGACGCTGGAGGAACGCCAAGCGCGGCACGAGGCTTTGCTGGCGCGTGCACGCACGCACGACGCTACCGCCTATAGCCGCAGTTTTGTGGCGGTGCTCGCCCCGCCACAGCCATAATGGCACCGCTGCCGCGCATTTTCACTGGTGTTCCGCCGCACCCCTGGCTATGGCGAAGACCATGCTCAGCGATACCGCGAAGTCTCAGGCGACGGGCTCTGTTTTTGAGGTTTTACGCATTTTCCTGCGCCTGGGGCTGACGAGTTTCGGCGGCCCGGTGGCGCATCTGGGCTATTTCCGCCGGGAATTCGTGCTCAACCGGCAATGGCTGAGCGAGGAGGCGTATTCGGATCTCGTCGGGCTGTGCCAGTTCCTGCCCGGCCCGGC
>JAKBCD010000152.1 GCA_021808205.1 Pseudomonadota bacterium
CCTTTAGCTACCTGGCAATAAACCTGTTAGATCCACAAAAACAAGACTCTCATGGGTGCCACCCGGCTCGGTACGCAATCCCCATCAAGCTTGGTAAACGCCAAACGCATTCGTCAAAAACTCTTATCCGCAGATTACGCGTATCATGCCATATTTAAGGAAGAAAAATTCAAAATCATTTAAGCAACAAAAATTCTACATCGATCCAGTCTGAAACTTCGGATTTTCAGACCAGAGCTTGGCCGGTTCAAGTTAAGCCGCCCCACGGTTTCATATTACCGTCTTGGTCCGGCTTTGTGGCAAGATTTTGCTCGTCAGCCAGGTCTGAAACCGGTCGCGACCACATATATCTCTTTTGAGTCCTTCCGGCTTGCCGGGGGCTTGGCGTGCCGCACCTGCCGGAAGCGCCGTTTTAGTGTATTCAGCATGTCCTTCTCAGCCCCGCCCTGGAATAGTTTGGCCACAAAGGCTCCGTCCGGTGCCAGAATGTCGCAGGCAAAAGCAAGTGCCGTCTCCGCCAGAGCCATAATGCGGATATGGTCAGTGGCGATATGGCCGGATGTGTTGGGTGCCATGTCAGACAACACAAGATCCGCCTTGCCACCCAGCATTGCCGTCAGCCGGGCTTCCATGCCCTCCTCAAGAAAATCACCCTGGATGAATTCAGCCCCCGGCACGGGCAGGATGTCCAGCAGGTCAATCCCCACCACAATGGCAGCGCCCCTGGCTAGCGCCACCTGGCTCCAACCACCCGGCGCCGCACCCAGATCCAGAACCCGGGCAGCTTTGCCGATGAGCTTGTATTTCTCGTCCATCTCGATGAGCTTGAAAGCCGCGCGGGAGCGCCAGCCTTGTGCCTTGGCGGCGGTTACATAAGGGTCGTTCAACTGCCTTTGCAGCCAGCGCTGCGACGATGTCGAGAGTTTGCGTGCGTTCTTGAGCCGCACCGCCTCCCGGCGCGGCGGCAGCTTGGAGCCGGTATCGGTCATGCGGTAAGGGGGCGTTTCTGGGGAGGCATACCGCGCATCAGCCTCATCAGCATGCCCTCACGCAACCCCCTGTCAGCCACCATCAGTTGGGGTACCTGCCATAATTCATGGATCGCGGCAAAGATGGCGCAGCCAGGCAACACGAATTCTACCCTCTCCCGCCCGATGCAGGGGTGGCGGGATAGCCCTTCGCGCCCCAGCGCCCGCGCCTCGGCCAATGCGTCATCCACCGCGGCACGGGTAAGCAAAACGCCATCCACCAATCCGCGGCGATACCGCTCCAGCTTCAAGGACACCCCGGCAAGCGTGGTCACGGTGCCAGACGTGCCGACCATAACCACCCCGCCCCGCCGGATTTCCTCGCCAATCCGGTGCACCGCCTCAAAAGGCTGCAACATGCCGACAATATCCTCCACCAGCCGCGCAAAACCGTCGCTCTGATAGCAGGACCCCGCGCAGCGTTCGGAGAGAGTGACCACGCCAACGGGCAAAGAAAGATAGCCGATCAACTCCGGTTGCAGCCGGCCATCAAGCCGCACCCAGGCAATTTCGGTCGAACCGCCGCCAATGTCGAACAACAGGGCTCGGCGCCCGGCCTTGCGCAACAGCGGCGCGCAGCTCTCGACCGCCAGCTCCACCTCCTCGCGCGGGTGGATTATCTCCAGCGGCAGCCCGGTGGCATCACGCGCACGGCGGATAAACTCACTGCCGTTTTCCGCCTGCCGGCATGCCTCTGTGGCGATGGCCCGAAGCCTGATAGAGTCGTTCAGCTCATCGCCAGCCCAGCGCTGCGCACGCTCGGCGCACACCAAAAGCGAGGCAATCGCCCGGTCCATTGCCAAGGCCGAAAGCCGGCCTGTCTCATACAACCCCTCACCCAGCCGCACGACACGCGAAAAACTGTCCAATATGTAAAAACCCTGCGCAGCCGGCGTACCTACCAGCATGCGGCAATTATTGGTGCCGAGATCAATGCTCCCGAAAATGGCACGCTTGCGCCCCCGCCGCTGTGAAACTGGCCGCATTGGCTGCGCAAGGGAGAATTGACTGGCCATGGCTTTCATATTCGCCGATTATCCCCGCTGGGCAAGACGCAATCGCCCCGCGATAGGCCAGATGCCGATATTTTATGAAAACCTGATGACAACCGGCGCTTGCCGCCCCCGCAAAGCGATGTTAAACGCTCGCCACCGTCGCCGCTTGGGGGATAGTTTAGCGGTAGAACTTCCGACTCTGACTCGGACAGCCTTGGTTCGAATCCAGGTCCCCCAGCCAAACAAAGCCACCGAATTTGTTTCCGGTGCGCTTGGGCAGGTTTCGCGCCCGCCATGTCGGCGCTGCAAACCCCTCGCAAATGCCCTGATACCACGCCCGCAAAAAGACCTTTTTCCCTCGCCCGCCGCCGCTCAGCTTGCAGGCATCAAGACACTGGCGCGTCTAAACCGATCGGTCTACAAAGACTTTCGTGAGCTGAATTTCAAAATTGGAGATTATGCGATGAACCCGCTTGTGCCGCCATTCACCAAGGAAACCGCCGCCGCGAAGGTGCGCATGGCGGAGGATGGCTGG
Organism: Pseudomonadota bacterium; assembly: GCA_021808205.1. Next base: position 2,559 of record JAKBCD010000152.1, read on the forward strand.
AACAGCCGCAACCCTGAGAAGGTCTCGCTTGTCTACACGCCGGACAGCCAATGGCGGAACCGCGCAGAGTTCATCAACGGCCGGCCTGAGATCGTCGCGTTTCTTACCCGCAAATGGGCCAAGGAGCTGGACTACCGGCTGATCAAGGAACTCTGGGCCTTTACCGGCAACCGCATAGCGGTGCGGTTTGCCTATGAATGGCACGATGACAGCGGCAACTGGTTTCGTTCCTACGGCAATGAGAACTGGGAATTCAACGCCGAAGGACTGATGCAGCGGCGCTTCGCCTGCATCAACGATTTGCTAATCAACGCATCCCAACGTGAATTCCATTGGCCGCTGGGCCGCCGGCCAGACGAACACCCCGGTCTGAGCGATCTGGGGTTGTAAAAGCGCGGCGTCGAAATTTTGCTCCGGCTTACCCGCGAAAAATCCGATATACTCCCCCTGGTGGCCGAGGCGTTCAGGGCGTTCGGCTACGAGGGCGCATCCTTTAGCCAGATCACCAAGCTTACCGGCGTCAGCAAGGGCAGCCTCTATCATGTCTTTCCTGGCGGGAAAGAGCAGATGGCCGCAGAAATCCTGGCCGGGATCAATGGCTGGTTCGTGAAGAACCTGTTCGAGCCGTTGGAAACCGGCGAGCCCAACGCCGCATTGGCGCATATGTGGACGGAAATCGACCGGTATTTCCACGCCGGCGGCCGCATCTGTCTTGTCGGGGCCTTCGCGCTGGATGCAACACGCGAGCATTTCCGCGCCGCAATCCATGATTATTTCAACCGCTGGGTCGAGGCCCTCTCGCGCTGCCTGGTACGGGCCGGGGCCGAACCTTTGGCGGCATCGGCTTTCGCGGAGCACACCGTGCTGACCATCCAGGGCGGGTTGATACTGGCCCGCGCCATTCACGATGAAGCCGTGTTTTCCCGCGCGCTCAGGCGGCTTTCGGACTCAGCCGAAGCCCTGCTTGCTTGCCAAACCCCACCGCACTGATATTGCTGCCGCGATGGATTGGGGGTGGATATGCTGAAAGCCTACGCCTGCCGGAACGGGCGCTTGCAACGCCTTGCACCGGAGGTTGCCGCGGACGCTCTGTGGTTTGACCTCGAAAAACCAGACCCGGAGGACTACGCTTTCGTCACTCGGGTCACCGGCCTCGTCCTGCCGCAATACGCGGATCTGCAGGAGATCGAGAGCTCCTCGCGTTTGGCGGCGGAAAACGAAATCCTCACCCTCTCGATGCCGATCGTCACCCGGGCCAATGGCATGATGGAAGCGAATGTTTGCGGTTTTGTGATATCGCCGCGCTATCTCGTCACCTTGCGTTTCGTCCCCAGCGTACTGTTCAATCAGTTCAGCACAAGCTCACCGCCGGAAAACACACCCGGTAGTGCCCATATCTTCGCCGGGCTGCTGGAGGGCATTGTCGACCGGCAGGCCGACTCGCTCGAAAAACTCCGTGAGGAGCTTGATCACCTCAGCCACAAGGTCTTTCACCACCGTTTGGGCAGCCGTGCGCCCACCCGTAATACGGAGCGGGAATTGCAGGCCATTCTGGTCACGCTGGGGCGCGATTACGATGCCATTTCCTACCTGCGAGACTCCCAGCTTGGCGTGGCGCGCATCGCCCCCTACGCCATCGCCGCGGCGGAGTGGATGCAAAAACCAGTCCGCGACCGCCTGAAATCCGTCCAGAAGGATGTCTCCTCCCTCAACGAATTCTCCACGCACCTGACCGACAAAGTACAATTCCTCCTGGACTCCACACTGGGGCTTATCAATATCGCCCAGAACAGCCTAATCAAGGTTCTCACCATCGTCTCCATCATGGGCATCCCCCCTACCCTGATCGCCGGCATCTACGGCATGAACTTTCACAACATGCCGGAGTTGAGCTGGAATTTCGGTTATGAATATGCCTGGGCCATCATGATCCTCTCGGCGGTTGCGCCACTTGTCTGGTTCCGTAAAAGGGGTTGGATATGACCGCTTTTTATACGCCTGATGAAGCCAGCGCCGCCGAGGCCATTGCAGCCATTGGCGATGAACTCTCAACGTTCGATGACTGGATGGACCGCTACGAATTCATCATCGAACTTGGCCGCAAACTGCCACCCTACCCTGAGGCCTGGCAGGACGAAGCACACCGCGTGCAAGGCTGCCAATCCCAGGTCTGGCTGGCCTCGGAGGTGCAGGACGGAAAACTATGGTTCACCGGCGCGTCGGATGCGGCAATTGTCTCCGGGCTGGTCGCACTGGTGCTGCGGGTGTTCTCCGGCCGAGGCAAAGCCGAGATTCTCGCCACACCTTCCAAATTCCTGCACGATCTCGGGTTGATCGGTGCACTTTCCAGCAACCGCGGCAATGGGGTGGCGGCAATGGTAGAGCGTATCCACGCCATCGCCAAAGCCGCCTGATAAACCCAGCCCTGGCGCAAAACCAGGACCGATCCACTGTGTTACACCCAGTGGCCAGGCACCCAGCGCCAGGCGCCGCCAATAATCGCCCAATGCCCGTCCACCCAGCGGTGCCAGCCGCGCGCACGGCGGATATAGTGGCCTCTCACCCAGTGATACCGATAGCCATTCCAAGCCCAATGACCCGGCCTCCATATGAAGCCGGCCGGCGGCGGCGGCGCTGGTTCCACGCGGAGCGGCGGCAGCGGCTGATAGCCGGGCGGATAAGCCGGCACGGGCTGGGCGCAGGCCGACAGGCTCACCCCCATGAGAACCGGCGCAGCCAGCATCGCGCTCCTGAGTAGCCGCGAAACCGAACTGTGAGTTTTCATCTGCACCTCCAAAGCTGTTATGAGGCAGAAACTAAACTGGGGAAAATGGCGATGCGAAGGGGCATCAAGTAAAAAACCTTAACAGATTGCCGCCTGTACGCCGCCAATTGGCTCGACCCAACAACATGGACTGCCTGGACGGGAGGCGTCTGAGCCTCCAACAAACCAAGTCACCCTGGCGTGCGCTTATCTATCGCAAACACATGCGCGCTGCGTGTTAACCGAACTTGTTCGATTTCGGAAAGCCGCTGGGCGGCATCCGCCCGGCAGCGGCACGCGCGCCGAGCCATTCCGCCAGTTTTTGCTCCACACGCACCCGGTCGCCGATATTCCAGCTCAGACCTTCTTTCATGGCAAACACCTTGGCATCGGCAAGCCCGCCATCCTTGTATTTCTGCAACTGCACCAAGATCGG
>JAKBCD010000153.1 GCA_021808205.1 Pseudomonadota bacterium
CCGGGCGGCATATCGCCCTGGTGGGCCGCAGCCTTACAAACTACATCGCCGCCGCGCAGGAGGCCGGATACCTCAAGGATGTGCCGGATTTCGTACCCGAGGAGGAAATCGGCGCCATCCCGGACGATAATCTCCTCCTGCTGGTTACCGGCAGCCAGGGTGAGCCGCGCTCCGCCATGGCGCGCATCGCGGCGGATACGCACCGCTACGCCGTGCTGGGCCAGGGAGACAAGGCGATTTTCTCTTCCCGCACCATCCCCGGTAATGAGCGCGCGGTGCTCGCGGTGCAGGACCGGCTTTCCCGGCGTGGGGTGCAGGTGATCGTGGATGGGGACGAGCAGGTGCATGTCTCCGGCCATCCGGCGCGGGAGGAGTTGCGCAAACTTTATAAGCTCGTGCGGCCGAAATGTGTGATTCCCACCCATGGCGAATGGCGGCATCTCTCCACCCAGGCCGCTCTGGCGCAGGAATGCGGCATTAACACCCTGCTGGTGGAAGATGGCGACGTGGTGCTGTTTGGCGGCAACGGCCCCGCGGTGGTGGATTCCGTGCCAACCGGGCGGCTGGCGGTGGATGGCAGTAAGGTGGTGCCGCTAAAAAACGGCGTGCTTTCTGCCCGCAAGCGCATGTTGTTCAACGGCGTCGTTGTCGGCAGCTTCGCCATAGATTCCAAAGGCAGGCTGCAAGGCGCGCCGCGTCTTTCCGCTCCTGGCCTGCTGGATGAGCTGGAGGCCAAGCAGCGTCTGGCCTTTGAGCAGGAATTTCATGACGTGCTGGAGGATCTGGCCCCCTCTCTGCGCCAGGATGAAGCGGCTTTTACGGATGCAGCCAGGGCGGCTTTGCGCCGCATTGTCGGCAAGCCGCTGGGCAAGCGCCCTTTGGTGGAGGTGCATATCCTCCGCGTATGATCGTAAATTAAGCGACAAGCAAAAATATCAACCAAAAAAGATCAAAAATTAACCATATTCTGCAAAAAAGCCCAAAATTCATCCTTTTTGCGCGTGTTTTTTCTGGACGTCCGGCCATGCTGCGTTGCATTATACGAGCAGGATGAGTTTAGTTTTCATCCTGCCGTGTGACTGGCGTTTCCTCCCTGAACTTGGCCCGCCGCCCTATCTGGGTTGGCGGGCTTCTTTCTTTCGGCGTCTTTTCCTGCGTATGAAGGGTGCCGCTGCTTCTATCCGCGGCGGGATTGCTCTAGAGCAGGGGGGCCGATGAGTCAGAAGCCAGACATCACCGACCTTACAATCTGCCGTGCCGCCTTTGCGGCCTGGGTGTTCATCTATCATCTGGATTTGCATCTGCACTTCTCCCAGGCATTGGGAGTGTTTTCGCCGCTGATCACGCATGGCTACATGGGCGTGGACGGGTTTTTCATTCTCTCCGGGCTGGTCCTGCTGCACACGCACCGGGAGTTCGATGCCGTGCAAAAAAGCGCGCTTCATATGAAATTCCGTTGGGCTGGCCAGGGCGTGTTGCTTCGCTTCTATGCCAAGCGCCTGGCCCGTATTTATCCGGTGCATCTGGCCACCATTCTCATCCTGCTGGCGTTGGCCGGTGGCGGCGCGGCATTGGGGGTGCATCCGCATTCGGCCCAACGGTTCACTTTGTCCACGCTGTTGGAGAATCTGTTTCTGGTGCAAGGCTGGGGTGCGGACCATTTTGGCGCCTGGAATTACCCGGCCTGGTCCATCAGCGCGGAGTGGGCGGGCTATCTCCTGTTTCCGCTTTTCGCCCTGATCCTCACCTACTTTATCCGTGGTGTTTCTTTGCAGGTGATTATCGCGGCGTTCCCCATTCTGGGGGTCATCTATTTTTTCTCGGGGCACAGTTTGAACCTCGCCTTCGGTGCCGGGCTCATCCGCTTTTTCCCTGAATTCATCGCGGGCATGGCCGCGTGGCGGGTTGCCGCTTCCATTGCCGACTACGCTTTCGCCCGCCGCGTATTTTTATGGGGCGGCCTGCTACTGCTGCTGGGGGGCGCGGTCTTGGGGGTCGATCTGGTTATCGTTGTCGGGCTTTGGTCGCTCATTTTCGCGTTTTACCTGCAAGCCGACACCCAACGGCCAGCCTTGCTGGGCCGCCGCCCGGTGCTGCATTTTCTGGGCCTGCTGTCTTATTGCTTCTACATGAGCTTTGCGATTGCCGAGATGCTCACCATGCGCGCCTTTCAGCATTATGGTTGGCAGCCGGCGGAGGAAAAACTGCTTTTCGCCGCCAGCATGACAAGTCTTACCTTTGCCCTTGCCATCCTGCTGCGCGGCTTTGTCGAGCAGCCGTGCCGGCGTGCCGCCAATCGCTGGCTGCAACCCGTCCAAGAAGCCGCACCGCCTGAGGTGTCGGCCACGCAAACGCCTCAATCCCTGTTTTAAGGTCCATCATGCGTCTCTCCAAAAGCCTGATTCCCACCCTCAAGGAAACGCCCGCCGAGGCCCAGATCGCCTCACACCGGCTCATGCTGCGTGCTGGCATGGTGCGGCAGATGGCGTCCGGCATCTACGCCTGGCTGCCTACCGGCCAGCGCGTGCTCTCCAAAATCGCGCAGATCGTACGCGAGGAGCAAGACGCCGCAGGCGCGCAGGAAGTGCTGATGCCCACCATCCAGAGTGCAGATCTCTGGCGCGAATCCGGCCGTTACGACGCTTATGGCAAGGAGATGCTGCGCATCACCGACCGGCACGAGCGCGAGCTGCTCTTCGGGCCCACGAATGAGGAAATGATTACCGCAATCATGCGGGATTCCATCAAATCCTACCGCGAGCTTCCGCAAATCCCCTATCACATCCAGTGGAAATTCCGCGACGAGGTGCGCCCGCGCTTTGGCGTGTTGCGCGGTCGCGAGTTTTTGATGAAGGATGCTTACTCCTTCGACCTGAACCGCGAAGGCGCAGTAATCGCCTACAAGAAAATGATGCTGGCCTATATGCGCACCTTCCAGCGCATCGGTATCACCGCCATTCCCATGCGCGCCGATACCGGGCAGATCGGCGGCGATCTCTCTCACGAGTTCCACGTGCTCGCCCCCACCGGCGAATCCGGCGTGTTCTACGATGCCGCCTTCGAGGCGGGCGATGCGATGGCCGCCACGGATATCGAGGCGTTCTATGAGCAGATGACCACCATCTACGCCGCCACGGACGAAAAGCACGACATCGCCGCCTGGGATAAAATTCCGGCCGAGCGCAAACGTGAGGGCAGGGGCATCGAGGTCGGGCAGATCTTCTATTTTGGCACCAAATATTCGCAGGCGATGAACTTCGCCGTCACCGGCGCCGATGGCCAGAAATTCTTCCCCGAGATGGGCTCTTACGGTATCGGCGTCTCCCGTCTTGTCGGCGCCATTATCGAGGCAAAGCACGACGAAGCCGGCATCATCTGGCCGGATGCCATCGCGCCCTTCAAGGCGGCCATCCTCAATCTCCGCCAGGGCGACGCCACCACTGACGCGCTGTGCGAGAAAATCTACACCGGCTTCGGCAGCGATGCGCTTTACGACGACCGCGAGGAGCGGGCGGGTGCCAAATTCGCAGAGGCTGATCTGCTCGGCCATCCCTGGCAGATCATCATCGGCCCGCGTGGTGCGGCCAATGGCGTGGTGGAGCTGAAGCGCCGCGCCACGGGTGAACGTTTCGAGCTGCCGGTGGCTGAAGCCCTGGCCAAGGTGCGCGGCTGATGTTCAACGCCTTTGAGCGTAAGATCGCGGCGCGGTATCTGCGCGCCCGGCGCGGCGAGCGCTTCGTCTCCGTCATCGCCATTTTTTCGCTCATTGGCATCGCGCTGGGTGTCGCCACGCTTATCATCGTGATGAGCGTGATGAACGGCTTCCGCCAGGAACTGCTGAGCCAGATTCTGGGGTTGAATGGCGATATCGGCGTGTATGGCGTTAATGCGCCGTTGAGCAATTACGACGCCATGACCGCTAGGATTTCAACCATCAAGGGCGTAACAGGCGCTTTCCCGATTGTGCAGGGCGAGGTGCTGATGTCCGGCCCGCAGGGCGGGGCCACCGGCGGCATCGCGCGCGGCATCACGCCGCAGGGGCTGGTGCAGCTTCCCACGGTCTCACATCATATCATCGCCGGCAGTCTGGCGGACCTCACGGACGGCGACACCATCGCCATCGGCGGGGCGTTGGCGCAGCAATTCAACCTTACCATCGGTTCACAAATTTCGCTTATCCTGCCTCAAGGAAAAGCCACGGTTATCGGCACTATCCCCTCCATCGAATCATTCCGGGTGGTGGCCATCTTCCAAACCGGCATGCAGCAATATGATTCCAGCTTCGTGTTCCTGCCGCTTGCCGCCGCGCAAACGCTGTTCCAGCAGAACGGCACCGCCACGCAGATCCAGGTTTTCGTGAAAGACCCGGACCATGACGAGGCGGTGAAGCAAGCCATCGTCAACGCTTTTCCTGGCCTGGGCTTGAACATCCAGGACTGGAAACAAAACAACGATTCCTTCCTTGCCGCCGTCACGGTGGAACGCAACGTGATGTTCCTCATCCTCACCCTCATCATCATCGTCGCGGCGTTCAACGTCATTTCCTCGCTGATCATGATGGTGAAGGACAAGGCGAAGGACATCGCGATTTTGCGCACCATGGGGGCCAGTTCCGGTTCCATCATGCGCATCTTCCTGATGGCGGGGGCGTCTGTAGGCGTGCTGGGCACCTTCATCGGCTTCGTGCTGGGCGTTTTGTTCTGCCAGCACATCAATCAGATCCGGCTGTTCATTCAGGGCCTCACCGGCCAACAGCTCTTCAATCCCACCATCTATTACCTGGAATCCCTGCCAGCCCAGTTGGATTGGCGGGAGGTCACGGAAGTCATCGTTATGTCCCTCGTGCTGTCGGTGCTGGCCACCATCTACCCCAGCTGGCGCGCCGCCAGGATCGACCCTGTGGAGACCTTGCGCAGTGAGTGACTATCTCCTTTCCATGAAAGCCATCCGCCGCACCTATCAGTCTGGCGAGGGCGCGCTCACCGTGCTCAACGGCGCGGAACTCACCCTCTCGCGCGGCGAGATCGTGGCCCTGGTCGCGCCCTCTGGCTCAGGCAAATCAACCCTGCTGCATCTGGCGGGGCTTCTGGAAAAACCTGACGACGGTTCTGTGATCATCGACGGCCAGAATACCGGCGCGTTGAACGATGCCGGGCGCACCGCCTTGCGGTTGCGGCATGTCGGTTTTGTCTACCAATTCCATCATTTGCTGGCGGAGTTCACGGCGCTGGAGAATATCTCCATCCCGCAAATGGTCGCGGGCGTGAATCAAGTGGATGCCAACAAACGTTCCATGGAATTGCTGGAGAAATTCGGTCTCGGCCCGCGGGCATCGCATCTGCCGGGCAAGCTTTCGGGCGGTGAGAAGCAGCGCGTGGCCATCGCCCGCGCACTCGCCAACCATCCCGCGCTGCTGCTGGCGGACGAACCCACCGGCAATCTCGATGTCGCCACATCTAATATCGTGTTTGAGGAACTGCTGCATGTGGTTCGCAGCGAAAACACCGCAGCACTCATCGCCACCCACAACCCAGACCTCGCGGCGCGCATGGACCGGCAGGTAAACCTGCGCGACGGTCGGCTGATTTAACTTTGCACGGCGCGCTGCGGCAGGCTTATGCCGGCCTCGCGCAGCGCCTTTGCGGCCCCTGGGTGAAAGCTGATCCCGGCTTCGTAAATCGGCTGCACGGGTGGCGTCTGCGCCGCCGCCCGCACGGCTGCCCCTAGCAACTGC
>JAKBCD010000154.1 GCA_021808205.1 Pseudomonadota bacterium
CCGGGTATTGCAAAGCCTCCAGCCGGGAAAGCGGCACCAAAATCGGCAAAGCAGCGCCCCGGTACCAGCCCTGCCTTGCCCAATGTTCCTACTTTACCCCAGATCGCCTTGCACCCCACCGCGACCATCGGCTCGCCCGTGCCCATTGCGGGGCCGGGCGGCACCACAAAATCTGCCACGGGTCAATAATGGCGCTTTGCCTTTGCGGCCTACGCCCCGTTTTGGCCGCTCAGACGGTGCTTTTAAAGCCGGCCTGATGGGCCTGAGATGCGCCTGGGATGGACACGATCTCGTCGCTTCGGCAGATGCATTCAACGTATTTACCGTGGTGCTCGCGGAACACCCATCCATCTTCGACAAGAAACCGCTCTTCCGTACCACCGCCAGGGCTGACAAACCGAAATCTGCCTTTCAGCGCAATAATCCGGGATTGATCTTTGAGGGCTTTGGTCTGGTGCATGTTTTGTCCCTGCCTCGGACCATCAAAGCATAACGGAAAGCTTCACCATTTATCAAACTGAAAAACACAATCTTGCCAAATTTTATACTGGAGTTGGATAGGCAGAATTTCTAACGACTCGTGTATAAACCATCTGATTTTAAAATATCTGACAAGTGAAATTAGGATGTTGTCTCGGGCAAGTAAGTTTCAGGTTAAACAAACGAGGCTAGCCCACGGACGCATCCACCCGGGAATTGCCGGTGGGCCGTGTTGCGCGCCATGCTCCGCGCGCTGGATTGTAACGGGGGGACTTGAACCATGACTGGCTTTGTTTTCGCACCACCGCTGCCTGTCAGCGTAATGGTGACAGATGGCCGCCTGTTTCCTGTACGCCGGATCTTTTGTGTGGGCCGCAACTATGCCTCCCACGCGCGAGAAATGGGAAACGACCCAAACCGCGAGCCACCGTTCTTTTTTACCAAACCGGCCGATGCACTGGTGCCGGCCGGGCAGGATGTACCCTACCCCAGTGAGACGAAGACCGTGCATCATGAGATCGAACTGGTGGTTGCCATCGGCACTGCGGGGCGGAGGATCGATTCGGCCGAGGCTTTGTCTCATGTTTTCGGGTATTCAATTGGTATCGACCTGACCAGGCGGGATATGCAGGACGAGGCCAAAAGCCTGCGCCGCCCGTGGGACATGAGCAAAGGCTTTGATGCTTCGGCGCCTATCGGTGAGATCGCTCCGGCCAGCGCTATTGGTCATCCCGCTGAGGGGCGCATCGCGCTCAGTGTTAATGGCGTACACCGCCAGGAGGGTGACCTTGCCGACCAGATCTGGCCTGTTGCTGATATCATCGAGATACTTTCACGCTTGGTTGCCCTGGCACCTGGTGATCTTATTTTTACCGGCACGCCTGCAGGCGTGAATACCATTTTACCCGGCGATGTGTTGGAGGGCGAGATCAGCGGGGTTGGTACGTTGCGCTGCCGGATTGTCTGATGCGCGGCGCGGTTTATTCCACGGTAACGGATTTTGCCAGGTTGCGCGGTTGATCAACGTCCGTGCCTTTCAGCACTGCGACGTGGTAGGCAAGCATTTGTACCGGGATCGCGTGCAGGATGGGGGCGGCAAAGGGGTCGATGCTGGGGAGCAAAATTGTTTCTGCCGCAATCGGTGCCAGCTTGGAGGCCCCCACTTCATCTGAAAGCACGACGATCTGCCCGCCGCGCGCGGCGGCCTCCTGCAGGTTGGACGCAGTTTTCTCGAATAGCGGGCCGGAGGGGCAGATGGCGATGACCGGCACGCTCTTGTCGATCAGAGCAATCGGCCCGTGCTTCATCTCACCCGCCGCATACCCCTCGGCATGGATGTAGGAGATTTCCTTGAGCTTCAGTGCGCCTTCCAGCGCGATCGGGAAGCACCCGCCGCGCCCAAGATACAGCACGTCCCGCGCCTCGGCGATGCGTTCCGCGAGCTTACGGATGGGCGCGTCATTGCTCAGAATCTCCGCTGCCCTGGCGGGCACTTCCATCAGGGCGGCACAAAGCCGGCTGATTTCAGTCTCGCTCTGCGTGCCCTTGGCCCGCGCCAAGGCCAAAGCGAACACCGCCAGCACGGTAAGCTGCGCCGTAAAAGCCTTGGTGCTGGCTACGCCGATTTCCGGCCCCGCGATCGTCTCCAGTATCGCGTCGCTTTCCCGCGCCATGGTGCATTCGGGCACGTTCAGCACAGAGAGGATTTTATGTCCTTCCGCTTTCATGTAACGCAGAGCCGCCAGGGTATCGGCGGTTTCGCCGCTCTGGCTCACCAGCAGCCCCAACCCGTCCAGGTCCAAAGGCGGCGCACGGTAGCGGAACTCGCTGGCTACATCAGCCTCCACGGGCACACGGGCCAGATTTTCCAACCAGAACTTGGCGGTGAGCCCCGCGTAAAAGGCGGAGCCGCAGGCGCTCATGGTGATGCGTTTGATGCCGGCCAGATCGAAGGGCAGGGAGGGCAGGCGCGGCGCCTCATTTTCCATCATCCGGTGCAGCACATCGCCGATCACCACCGGGTGCTCGTGCAATTCCTTTTCCATGAAATGCCGGAAATTTCCCTTGCCGATGGTCGCTCCTGTCAAAGCGGTGAGTTTTTTCTGGCGTATGGTCACTGCGCCGGTGGCGTCATAAAAAACGGCGTTCTTGTCGGTCACAACGACCCAGTCGCCATCCTCCAGATAGGCGATTTCGCGGGTCAGGGGGGCCAGAGCCAGCGCGTCGGAGCCGAGATACATTTCATCCGCACCGAACCCCACGGCCAGAGGCGCGCCGCGCTGGGCACCGATCATCAGTGCCTGATGCCCGGCAAAAATCAACGCCAGCGCGTAGGCGCCTTCCAACCGGGCAAAGGCCTGGCGCGCGGCTTCAACCGGCTCCAACCCTTGTTGCAACAGGTAATCAACCAGCAAGGCAATGACCTCGGTGTCTGTCTCGGTCGTGAAGCTTTGGCCTTTGGCTTCCAGCTCGGCACGCAGCGCGTGGTGGTTCTCGATGATGCCGTTATGCACCACTGCCACGCGGGCGGTGGCATGAGGGTGGGCGTTACCTAACGTTGGCGCGCCATGCGTGGCCCAGCGCGTATGGCCGATGCCGGTGGTGCCAGTCAGGGGTTGTTTTTCCAGCACGGCAGCCAGGTTCTTCAGCTTGCCCTCGGCGCGCCGCCGGTCGATATGGCCATTTACCAGCGTTGCGATGCCGGCGGAATCATAGCCCCTGTATTCCAGGCGTTGCAGCCCTCCCAGCAGCAGCGGCGCCGCATCAGAATGGCCCACAACCCCTACGATTCCGCACATCTGACTTAATCTCCTCGATATTGCTTTGCGGTAGCCCTGGCGGCCGCTCTGTGTCAAAGGACGGGCGTTTCAAATAATGCGACGGAGTATTTCATGCGCGCAGTGATCTTTGATCTGGATGGCACGCTGATTGACGCAGCACCGGATATCACCCTGAAGCTAAATCAGGTTTTAACCGAGGCCGGGCACTTGGCGCTGTCGCTGGTTGAGGTTCATCGAATGATTGGCGATGGCGCCAAGGTGCTGGTGGAACGTGCCTTCGCCGCCCGCGGGGCGACTCCTGGACTGCTGCACCATGCACGCTTTATGGCGCTTTATGGCGATAATCCGGTGAGCCACACGGTGATCTACGAGGGTATCATCCCGGTGCTGGAAATATTGCAGGCTCAAGGCCGCCCGCTTGGTATCTGTACCAACAAACCCATGCATGCCACGCGGGCGGTGCTGGACGCTCTGAACCTCACCCATTTTTTCGGCGCGGTGGTGGGCGGCGATGCCACGCCCTACCGCAAGCCAGACCCGCGCCATCTGGCTGCCGTGCTCGCAGAGCTTGAGGTGACGGACGCCATTATGGTCGGTGACCACACCAACGACATGAAAGCCGCCGCAGGGTTGAAATTGCCGGGCATTTTCTGCGCCTGGGGCTATGGACAAGGGCAGGGCGAGGCCCTGGCCAAAACCCCGGCCGAATTGCCGGACATTATTACCCGCCTGGGCTAGACACGCATCGCAACTTTGCGTAACGCGCGCTTGACGTTCCACGCGATATGCCCCATCTGGCAATCAGGACTAATCCAGTCCTTTATGTGGGGTCGTTATGCTGAAACTCTCACGCCTGACAGATTATGCGGTCGCCGCGCTGGTGCGTCTGGGCATGGCGGATGGCGTTGAAACCTCGCCCGGCATCGCGGCAGGGATCGGCGTGCCCGAACCCACGGTCGCCAAGGTGCTAAAGGCGCTGGCCGGGCATGGGTTGGTGCTTTCTACCCGCGGGGCGCGGGGCGGCTATCGTTTGGGCAAACCGCTGGCGCAGATTGCGGTTTCTGAAGTGATTGTCGCCATTGATGGCCCGATTGCGCTGACCTCCTGCGTGGAGGGAGCCGGTATGACTTGCGAGAGCCAGTCCCTCTGCCCTGTCGCTGGACGATGGGACCCGGTGAATGAGGCCATCCGCAGCGCCCTGTCTCATATTTCCCTGGCTGATATGGCGGCGGCCTCGATACCGGCCGCCTTCCGGATTCCGGCTACGAAAATCAACGAGGTTGCCTGAACCATGTCCATGACCACCGAAGCCACGATCAATGAACTGGCGACCCAGAAGTACAAATATGGGTTCACCACGGATATCGAGATGGAAGAATTCCCGAAAGGGCTTTCTGCTGACATTGTGCGTCTTATCTCGGCCAAAAAAGGTGAGCCGGAATGGCTGCTGGAATGGCGCTTGAAGGCCTATGAAGCCTGGCTGAAGATGGAGGAGCCGGAATGGGCGCGCATCCATCATCCGCCGATTGATTATGATGATCTGTATTATTACGCTGCCCCGGCGAAAGCTCAGCCGAAATCTCTGGATGAGGTCGATCCTGAGCTTCTGAAAACCTATGAGAAACTTGGCATTCCGTTGCATGAACGCGCCGCCCTGGCGGGTGTGGCGGTGGATGCGGTGTTCGATTCTGTTTCCGTCGCCACCACCTTCCGCGACACCTTGGCCAAAGCGGGCGTGATTTTCTCTCCCATCTCCGAGGCGGTGCGGGAGCACCCGGAGCTGGTGCAAAAATATCTTGGCTCCGTGGTGCCTGTTGGCGATAATTATTTCACGGCCCTTAACTCCGCCGTGTTCTCTGATGGCAGTTTCGTCTTCATCCCCAAGGGTGTGCGTTGCCCGATGGAGCTTTCCACCTATTTCCGCATAAATGCCCGCAATACCGGACAGTTTGAGCGCACGCTGATCATCGCCGAGGAAGGCGCTTCGGTTTCATATCTTGAAGGCTGCACCGCGCCGATGCGCGATGAGAACCAGCTTCACGCCGCCGTGGTTGAGCTGGTGGCGCTGGACGAGGCGATGATTAAATATTCCACCGTGCAGAACTGGTATCCTGGTGATGCGGACGGCAAAGGCGGGATTTATAACTTTGTTACCAAGCGCGGCGCCTGCCGTGGCAAGAATTCAAAAATTTCCTGGACGCAGGTTGAAACTGGTTCAGCCATTACCTGGAAATACCCCTCCTGCATTTTGCAGGGTGATGGCTCGGTGGGTGAGTTCTACTCTGTCGCCGTCACCAACCATTTTCAGCAGGCCGATACCGGCACCAAGATGATCCATATCGGCAAGAATACGTCGAGCACGATTATCTCGAAAGGTATTTCCGCCGGCCGTTCCAACAACACCTATCGCGGGCTGGTGAAGATTATGCC
>JAKBCD010000155.1 GCA_021808205.1 Pseudomonadota bacterium
GGCACCTTGCCGGGGCGGAAACCGGGCATCTGGATTGTCTTGCTCAGCTCAGCCAAACGCTTCTCACGCTTGGCGGCCAGCTCGGGTTCGGCAACCACGACCGTAAAGCCGCGCTTTAGGCCGTCGGAGAGCGTTTCAGTAACCTGCATGGGACGAACAAACCTCAATAATCTAATGACGGCAGATGGTGCGGGCGGAGGGACTTGAACCCCCATGGCTTTCGCCACCAGAACCTAAATCTGGCGTGTCTACCAGTTTCACCACGCCCGCAACCGGGCCTGCAACTCAAGCCGCGCCGCATAGCGCGTGTTGCGGTGTTTCACAAGCTTGCCCCTCGTCTAAGAACGGAAAAGCGACTAATTCCTGGACATGGACAGGCAAAGAGCACCCGTTTCCCAGCAGAAACCCCGCCGCCGGGGCTGGAAAGCCTATGCGCTTCTGGCCGCCGCAGCCGTTATATTGGCGCCCGTGGCGGGGGTGGGCGTATTCATCGCCCAATTCAACCCCAACGCCTATGCACCGCAGATTATCGCCGCCGTGCAGCAGGCCACCGGCCGCACGCTCAGGCTTGGCGGGCCTATCCAGCTGCAACTCTCCCTGCACCCCAGCCTGGCGGCCAGCAATCTCAGCCTCTCCAACCCCAACGGGTTTTCAGACCCCTCCCTGCTGACGCTGGACCAGGTACAAGCACAAATTGCCCTGCTGCCGCTGTTCAGCCACCGCGTGGATATTCTGAACCTTAAACTGGTGGGGCCAAAGCTATACCTGGAGCGCGACCAGAGCGGCCAGGCGGACTGGAATTTTGCCGCCGCACCAGCGCAACCCGGCACCGCGCCTACGCCTGCGAATAACGCGCCACCCCCGTACAAAATCGCGCTGGAAGCGGTGGAGCTGGATAACGGGCAGATCATCCTGCGCCCACAGGGCCTTGGCCAGCCGAGCATCATTCAGCTTACCCGCCTCACCGGCCAGGCGTCCTCACTCACCGCCCCGCTGCATCTATCTGGTGCCGCCACCATCGGCACCACGCCGCTCACGCTGCAAGGCATGGTCGGCCCCGTTTCGCGGCTTGCCGGCATGGGGTCCGCGCCTTGGCCGGTTGATCTCTCCTTCGGCTTCGCGGGCGCCAGCGCCAAGCTGCAGGGCCTGGTGGCCCGGCCGCAAAACGCGCGTGGTTACAACCTTGCGCTTACCGCCGCCATTCCGGCGCTGGAGACTGTCTCCACCGCCCTGCCGCCTGGCTGGCTGGGGGGGGTAAACCTACCGGCCCTGCATAATGTTACCGCCAGCGCCAACATTAAAGACGATGGCGCCCCCCTGCCCGCGATCAGCAATATCTTGATCACGGCGGGTGAATCGGATCTGACAAACCTGTATCCCGGCCTTACCCTGGCGGCGCTGAACGCCCAGCTACCCTCGCTGGACGGCTCCGCCACGCTCAGCGCCAAGGGCACGCTGGGGCAGCTACCCTTCGTTATTCAAGGCAATACCACCGCGCCAAGCGCCTTCATTCCGCCCGCCCTGCTGCCCGCCAGCGCCCCGCCCGCCGCCAGCTTCAGCGAAAGCCTGAATGCAAGCCTGGGCAATGCCAGCCTCAGCCTGACCGGCGGCATCGCCACCCCGCGGAATTTAAGCGGCGCCGCCATGGCGCTGACCCTGAATATTCCTGATCTTTCAGCCTTGTCTGCCGCCGCCAGGCAGCCATTGCCCGCCTGGAAGAACATCGTGGTAAAAACCACGCTGATCGACCCTGGCGGACAAGGCCTCAGCCATGCCCTCGGGCTTAACAGCCTGACCGCCACAATGGACAACGCCAGCTTTGGCGGCGATGCCAGCCTGACTTTCAACCCCGCACCCAAGCTGGAGATCGATCTTTCGATTGCCCAGGCCAATATGGACGCGCTTCTGGCCGCCCTGCCACCCGCTCAGGCCACGCCCGCCGTTGCCATGCCGGCCCAGCCTCAGCCCGCCTCGCTGGTGCCAGCTATCGCCTTGCCGTTGAATTTTCTTCGCCAGGCCAGCGCCGACGTGCTGCTGAAGGCCGACAGCCTGACCTATGGCGGCGCTACCTATACGGCATTGCAGGGCCATGCCGTGCTCAACAACGGCGTGCTTACCGTCAACCCGCTCACCGGCCAGCTGCCCGGCGGCGCCGTTTCCGCTTCTGGCAGCATAGATGCCAGCGAGGACCCCGCCGCCGAAACACTAAACATCAACGCCCCGGCTTTGGCGCTCGGCCCCTTCCTGCACGCTTTCAACCTGCCGGATAACGCCCAGGGCACAGTACAAGCGCAGCTTAATGCCTCCGCCCATGGCAATACCCTGCCAGACATGCTGGGCACGGTCACCGGGCGCCTTGGCCTCGCCAGCGTTAACGGCGTGGTGGATGGCAGCGTGCTCAGCAAACTGTTCGGCGGGGCGCTGCAATCCGCCGGGCTGCCTGCCAACCTCGCCGCTACACCTGGGCCGGTTTCCATTCGCTGCGCTGCCCTGGCGGTAGATGCCACCAACGGCAGCGGCACCGTAAAGGCGCTCACCCTCGACTCCAACCGGCTGTTCCTGCAAGGCGGCGGCACGGTGAACTTCGCGGATGAAGCCCTGGCACTGGTGCTCCAGCCCCGGCTGAAAATTGGCGGCGGCAATGTTGCCATACCGGTGCAGGTTGGCGGCACTTTCCTCGCGCCCAGTTACAGCGTGGCGTCTCAATCGGCCGTTGCCACGGCGGCGCAGGCGGCCTCGGGCCTTTCGGACGGCAACATGCTGGGCGCCAGCACATTGCTCGGCAAGGCCATGAGCGCCATCACCGGCAGCACCGGCAACACTGGCGATGCCTGCCCCGCCGCGCTCAGCCTGGCGCGGATGGGCAAACCCGGGCCAATGCCATCCTCCCCCGCCAACACCCCTGCCCCCGCAACCGGCACCAGCCAGCCCCAGCAAACCGGTCCACGCAGCCTGCTGAACGGGCTGCTCGGGCCATGAAACGCTTCTGGACCCACGCCACCCCCTTGGAAGACTCCGGGCTCTATACCGTCCGGCTAGACCAACGGGTGGTGAAAATGCCCAGCGGCGCGGCTCTGGCCGTGCCCCATCAGGCGCTGGCGGAGGCAATCGCCCAGGAGTGGAACGCCGCCGCCGCCGATTTTTCACCCAACGACCTGCCGCTCACCCAACTTGCCTGCACGGCGCATGAACGCATTCCCCCGCATCTGGACGCGATCATTAAACAGCTTGCCGCCTATGGGCTAAACGATTTGCTCTGCTACCGGGCCGAGGGTCCAGCGGCCCTCATTGCGCGCCAGCACGCGGAATGGGACCCCTGGCTGCGCTGGCTGGATACGACCCAGGGGATTGGCCTTATCACCACCTGCGGGTTGATGCCGGTGAACCAGCTACCCTGGACAGCCAGCAAGCTGGAGGCTCTGCTTTCCACCCGCACGGCGTACGAGCTGGCGGCGCTGGGGGTGATCATCCCGGCCCTGGGCAGCTTCGTGCTTGGCCTGGCCGCCGCCGAGGAAGCGCTGGATGCGCAGACCGCCTGCGCCACCGCCGCGCTGGACGGGCTTTGGCAGGCCGAGCAATGGGGCGAAGACGAAACAGACACCGCAAAGCGCGAGGCAACGCTGGCCGATGTGGCTGCCGCCGTGCGCTTCATCAATCTTACCCGCGCATGAAGGCCCTGCACCTGCTTATTCACGGGCGCGTTCAGAACGCTGGCTTGCGCAGGCAAGGCCCACCCTGGGCGGAGGTGACTAGAATCGAGACCACGCCCTGCCCCGAACCAGACACAACAGGATTTGAGAAAAAGCCGACAGAGACTGGACCAGCCTAACGGAAACATCTGGCCAGTCTCCGGTTGAGTGTTTATAATCTTAAACGAACCTCAGGATGGAGATGCGACCAGATGAGCACGAACAGCGAAATGATGGCCCGCCGGATGGCCGCCGTGCCGCGCGGCGTGGGCAATGCCCATGCGGTATTCACCGCCAAGGCGGAAAACGCCGAGCTGTGGGATATTGAAGGCAAACGCTACATCGATTTCGCGGGCGGCATCGCCGTACTCAACACCGGCCACCGCCACCCCAAGGTCATCGCGGCGGTGCAGAAACAGCTGGACGCCTTCACCCACACCTGCTTCCAGGTGACACCCTATGACAGCTATATCGAGCTGGCGGAAAAGCTAAACGCGCTGGCGCCCATTGAAGGCCCGGCGAAAACCATCTTCTTCACCACCGGCGCCGAGGCACTGGAAAACGCGGTGAAGATCGCCCGTGCCCATACCGGCCGCCCCGGCGTGATTACCTTTGCCGGCGGCTATCACGGCCGCACGATGCTGACGATGGCGATGACCGGCAAGGTACTGCCCTACAAGAAAAAATTCGCCCCGATGCCGGCGGAAATTTACCACGTCCCCTTCCCTCACGAGCAATTCGCCGTGACGGTGGAAGAATCACTGAAATATATCGAGATGCTGTTCCGCGCGGACATCGAACCCTCCCGCGTTGCCGCCATCACCATCGAGCCCGTGCAGGGCGAAGGCGGCTTCCTGCCAGCGCCAGAGGAACTGCTGGTGGGCCTGCGCAAGATCTGCGACCAGCACGGCATTCTGCTCATCACCGACGAGGTGCAGACCGGCTTTGCCCGCACCGGCAAAATGTTCGCCATCGAGCATAGCGCGATCCGGCCGGACCTCATGACCATCGCCAAATCCCTGGCCGGCGGCTTCCCGCTCTCGGGCGTTATCGGCAAGGCCGAGATCATGGATGCCGCGGAGCCTGGCGGCCTTGGCGGCACCTATGCCGGCTCTCCCTTGGGCTGCGCCGCCGCCCTGGCGGTGCTGGAGGTGATTCGCGAGGAAAACCTCATCGAACGCGCCAACGTCATCGGCGCCCGCATGAAGGCACGGCTGGAAGCCATGTCTCAGCGTAACGACACACACCCCATCTCCGGCATTCGCGGCCCTGGCGCGATGATCGCCTTCGACGTGGTGAAAACCGACGGCACGCCAGACCCCGATGCCACCAAGAAGATTCTCGCCACTGCCAAGGATAAGGGGCTGATCCTGCTCTCCTGCGGGGTGTTCAGCAACGCCATCCGCCTGCTCATGCCGCTCACCATCTCTGATGCGCTGCTTGAAGAAGGGCTGGATATTCTGGAAGCGTCCTTAGCCGTCTAATCCATATGGGCGGCGGCGTGGGCCACGAACCGCGCCGCCGCGTCCACCAGATCATCGGCCACGGCCGCGCCCAGCTCCGCACTTCCCGCCGTCCACGCCGCTGCAATCGCCGCCTTCGGCACGGAATCAAATTCAATCGGCGCGTCCACGCTCAGCCCCTCGAAGTCCAGCGCCCCGAAATCCTTCACGCGCAGCCCCAGCAACGCGCCGCCCTCGGCGGTGGCCGCGCCAGAGCGCACGCAATCCGGCCGCAGCGCCATGTTCAATGACAATAACGGCTCTGCCCCATGGCCAAACCGTGGGCTCGCGCCAATGCGCCGTTCCATTAACTGCCGGGCGACCTTCCAGAGATAGAAAGACGGCACCACCAGCCCCTTTTCCTTACGCAGCGCCAGTGTCACCTCATGCACCGCCGGCACATTGCCGCCATGGGCGTTGAGAATCACAACCCGCCTCATCCCCTGGCGCAGCAAACCGCCCAGCAAATCCGTCAGTACACGCC
>JAKBCD010000156.1 GCA_021808205.1 Pseudomonadota bacterium
TGCCGCGGCGGTAATGGCGCCCAGCAGCGTACCGGAAAGATCGAGCCCCGCCGTGCTGCCACCCAGATCCACGGTGAGATTGGGGGTGCGCGGCGCAATGCTCACCGTGCCGCCCGGAGCCGCCACTGCCCCGCCCGTATCCGTAATGTTATCGGCAACAAGGCTGATGCCACCGCCGTGCAGCGTATTTGCCAGCGTAAGGGTGGGAGCGGAGAGCGCCAGGCTGCTGCCAGCCGAGACCGCCCCGGCGACATCAAGCGCGGTGCTGTCTTGCAGATTGATCGTGCCGGTGGCGCTCAGCGCGCTCAGGGTGCCGATGTTGTTGGCCCCGGCCAGGGAAACATTGCCCCCCGCCGTGCCGCCCAGCTGTGTCACGTCCAGCGCGCCGGTGCTGGCCTGGGAGATGGCGCCGCTGGCGGCCAGGGCCAGCGATGTGGCGTTCACCACACCGTCCAGCGCCAGGCTTGTGCCGGTGAGGGTGATGGCGTGGCCGGTGAGTGTGCCGGTCTGGCTGATGCCGCCAGTGCTCTCCAGCGTGGCCAGCGCATTGGCGAAGCTCACCGCGCCTTCGCTGAAGATGGAATTGGCGGTATGCCCGGCGGCACTGCCCAGAATCACCACCGCCGCCGGGTCCAGCTCGCTCACCAGCGATTGCGAAAGCTGCAAGCCAGAGACGGCACTGCCGCCCAGGTCGATAGCGCCATTGTTGTAGGGTGCCAGCGCGATGGTGCCTGCACTCAGGCTGCCACCGTCCGCCAGCAGCCCGTTGGCGGCCAGCGCCAGGCTGGTGCCGGCACTCACCGCCCCGCCCAGCGTCATCGTGCCCGTATCGTCGAGCACGATGTTCCCGGCCGCGCCCAGCGCTCCCAGAGTGCCAATGCTGTTGGCCCCGGCCAGGGCAACATTGCCCCCCGCCGTGCCGCTCAGCTGCGTCACATCCAGCGCGCCGGTGCTGGCCTGGGTAACGGCCCCGCTGGCGGCCAGGGCCAGCGATGTGGCGTTCACCTTGCCGTCCAGCGCCAGGCTGGTGCCAGTAAGGTCGAGCGTGGTGCCGGTGAGCGTGCCCGCCTGGATAACCTGGCCTGAACTATCTACCGCCAGGGTTGGTTTCAGGCTCAGAGTGCCCTCTAACTCTACGAGGCTGGCGAGATAGCCCGCCGCACTGCCAAAATTCAGGACGGAAGCAGTAGTATCCAACGCCGCCAGCAGGGCGGAAGAGAGGATCAACCCGCCCGCCGAGGTACCCCCCACATCCAGCGTGCCATTGCCGTAAGGCGCGATGGAAATGGTGCCGGAGGGTGCGGCGATGCTGCCGCCGCTGACCGTGATGGTCTTTGCCGCCAGTGCCACATTGCCGCCGCTGGCGGCGGTGAGCGTGCTGTTCAGCCCCAGCGTGCCATTGGCGGCCAGGGTGATATCCGCCGCGCTGACCCTATTGGCGACCGCAAGGCCGGTGGTATCGTTCAAATCCAGCGTGCCGGTTGCAAGAACGCTCGCCAGCGTGGCGATGGTGTTGAGTGTGCTGGCCAGCACCGCATCACCGCCGATGGTGCCCGCACCCGTTGTCAGGCTGGCGACGGCGATGCCCCCCAGCGCACCCTCAGTCACTGTGCCGCCGCTGTTAAGCACCAGTTCCGTGCCGGAAATGAGGCCGTTAATGTCGATCGCGTTGCCGCTGCCGGTATCGGCCAGGGTGATGGTGCTGGCGTTCAGCGCCGCGCCTATATCGAGCGTTCCGGCGGCGTTAATGTCCAGCGCGCCAGCCAGCGAGATACTGGCGCTGATGGTCATGTCCTGCCCGGACGTCAGCTCCAGCTCCGAGGTCTTGGTGCTGAGATTGATGGCACTTGCCATAGAGAGCAGTTTAGTGGCTTCCAGGATGATTGTGCCGCGAAGATTGGAGAGATCGGCAGGGTTTACATAAGAGGTTGTGAGGGTGTCCGTGCCGAAAGTGGTCTCGGTGGAGTTGCCGGCGCCGGAGCTGGCGGTGCCGGCACTTGTCGTCGAGGAGCTGGTGACAACCAGCGTTTGCGGGTCCAGCAATATCTCGCCCGCCTGGCCGTCAACCGCCGTGTCGATCACCGTGCCCCCGAGGCTGATGACGCCATCGGAGGAAATCTCGACAAGGCCACCATTGCCGCCCAGCGTGCCGCCAGCAGCGGAGATGGTGCCGGCGAAATTTGTATCCTTGCTGCTCAGCAGCGTAACCTTGCCGCCATTGCCTTTCGTCAGGGCGTCGGCCCTGATCTCCGCGCCCGAGGCGATGCTCACCGAAGCGGCGCGGGGTGCCGTGGTATCGGCCGCGCCTTGCGCCACACGTTGCAGATTTGTGCCCAGGGCGATATTGCCGCCGCCAGCCTGGCCTGAAGCGTCGATAATCGCATTGGAGGCCACCGCCACCTTGCCCGTGGCCAGCGCCTCCACATTGCCGCCGGTGCTGCCTGTGGCGTTGCCGCGCGCCAGCAGGTTGCCTGCGATATTAATATCGCCGCCGATCGCCTGCAGGGAGATGGTGCCGGTTTTGCCATCCGTGCTGTCCGCGCGCAGCGTGCCGCCCACTTGCAGAAGCTGGCTCACCAGCGCGTCCGCATCCGCCGCGGTAAGGGTGATCCTGCCGCCATCAGCGAGGATCAGTCCCTTATTCGTCACCAGCGCCGGAACCGTTTTGCCGTTGAGGTCGACTTCCCGCACCGCCTTTGTCACGTCCAGCGAGATCAGCCTGTCGCCGTAAAGGTCTAGCGTGAAGGCATCCGCTCCGGCCAGCACCACCTGGCCCAGCCTGGCCGAGATAAGGCCGTTATTGGCCACTTGCGGCGCCACCAGCCCCACCAGCCCGGCCTGCCCGGCGGTAATCTCACCGTCGTTGACGATTTTCGCGCCCGGGTTGGGCGTGCCGGTGAAGTTCATCCGCCCGGCCATGAAATCGGCATTGCTGATGTTGGAGGTGGATACAATGACGCTCTGCGCCGTTACTTCCGCGCCCTTGGTGAACACCACGCCGGACTGGTTGATGAGCACGATCTG
Source organism: Pseudomonadota bacterium (assembly GCA_021808205.1). The sequence continues at coordinate 3,025 of JAKBCD010000156.1, forward strand.
GCCATTGGCGCTGATATGACCGGCGATGATGGAAGGGCTGGGGGTGACAACACGGTTCAGCGTGATGGAGTTGGCGGAGGGCTGCACATAGGTCACATGCGCATCGGCGCCAACATTATAGCTCTGCCAGTTTATCGCGGCCCGGCTGCTGCTCTGGGTAATAACGGTGCTGCCCGGCGCCTGCGCGATGCTGGCGGCCCCGCCCACCACGGTGCCGCCCTGGGGCGTGGTGTCCGCCGAAATGTTTTGCGCGCGCAAGGCCGCGGGGTGCGCCAGCACCGCGCTTAGCGCCGTGCTCGCCAGCAGCCAGGAGCCGCGCCGAGCCTTCCGGCTCTGGCCGCGCAGGGGCGGCGTATGTTTCTGCCGTTCCATTGCCATCTCCTGCTTCCCGGCGGCCTAAAACCGCGCGGTTACACCCCAATAAACCGTCGTATCAGAAAGCGGCGCCACGTTGGTGGCGGCTGGCGCCAGCTGGGTTACCAGCCGGTGCGTCACTTCCCCGTCAAGCTCAACCTTGCTTGTCAGCCCCAGCCGCACGCCGCCACCGACCGATGCGATTTTATGGTTCAGATCCGTGGGCAGGTTGGACCAGGTTTCGCCCCAATCATAGAAGCCGTAGAACTGCGCGCCCAGATCAAAATCATGCTGGAACAGCGTAAAATCCGTGCCGGTGTTAAGCTGCAATTCCGCCGTGGCGTAGGCCGCCTTGTCGCCCACCACCTGGCCGGAATAATAGCCGCGGGTGAAGCGTGTGCCGCCAAGGTAGAATTCCTCCACCGAGGGCAGCACATCCGGCGTATATTGCCCGCCAACCTCCGTGCGCAGGGCGACATCGGCCGCCGGCCAGGGGTTGAATAATGTCTGCACCCGGCTGATGGAGCCGTTGATCTTCCAGAAATCGAATTTTGCCTCCGCGCGGCCGCCGGGCGGGGCGGTCCGCCCGTCCGCCGAACTGCCCAGAATAGGCAGGCCCTGCGAAGCCTGAATATCCAACACGTTCAGCGCGTTGCGGGTGTCGCCCAGGAGTAGATCCTGCCAGGCATATTGAGTGTTGAGCCTGGCGACGCGTGTACTGTCGGTACTGGTGACCGCGCCTGCGGTGCTGATTTGGTTCTGTTCGGCATCCATCCGCAGATGCACCGTCAGATTCTGGTTGCGGCGCAGAATGACAGGGTAGCTGAGCTCGCCGCCAAACACGCTTACCTGGCTTTCATACCCCACGGAGCCAAGCACACCGCCTGGGTGCGCCCGTCCAGAGCCGCCGTAAACTTTCAACCGCAGCCCTGAGGTGCCGATGAAGAAGCTTTCCGACGCTTGCCCAAAATTATCGGTGTTGCCGCTGGTGTGGTACATTGAGAATTCGGTCTGGTCGCCATGGGCGGTGAGGCTGTTGATATCCGCCACCACCAGCCCTTCGGCCGGGCCGGTCTCGTCAAAGCTGCGGTTGTCGGCGGTGACCAGCCCCGAGATTGTTTGCTTCGAAACCTCGGCCACCAGGGTCAACGCGCCGGGATCGCCGTTGTCTGACTGCAAAACGGCATGAACGGAAACGCCCGGCACCTGCTGGGCCAGCAGCAGCCAACGCTCCAGCGAGGCCTCGTTTAACGGGCGTTGCTCTGTCAGATGCTGAAGAAACCCCAGCACCATGCTGCCCGCCGGGCCGATATCCTTGGAGAGCTTGACAGCGGCGATATAGCCCTCGGTTACGACGAAGCGGACATTGCCAGCCGCATCCACATCCAGCGTCACGGTGGAAAGAATATAGCCATGGCTGCGGTAAAGCGCGACCAGCGCGCTGCGCGCGGCGGCGAGTGTGGAGAGCGGCACGCTGCGCCCCGCCAGCCCGGCGACGATCTTGTTCAGTTTCGCAGGTGGAAAGGCCGTGGCGCCGACGATGCCCACCGAACGCACCGGAATCGACACCGGCGGCAGCGCCGCCGCCGGGCCGCCTTGCGGAATGGCGGGAAGCCCTTGGCCAAGATTTGGCGGCGGTGCGGGTAGGATATGCGGCAGCGGCGATGTGGAAAGGCTGGGCGCAGCCACCTGTGCATGCGCGGCACCGTTGGCCGCGGCCGCCACAGCACATCCCGCGACCGCAACAAACACGGACTGCCTGATTTTGAATAGCCTGCCGTGCATTTGCCCCGCCATATCTCTGCCGGGACCATTATATGCGGAAAATTCGTTACAGGTTAACCTTCGCTTCACAATTATGGGCTCAAAACCCAATTAATTGTACAGGCACACTCTGCTTTGGCTAAACCTCTATCATTTGATGAGGTTGGATCATGGCGGGTGGTTTGTGGCTGAATGGCGAACGATGGGCTGCGATTATGCCGCATCTTCTCCACAACCGCCCTTGGTATAAAACGCCAGCCCCTTGAAATCCTCCACCCCGGCATTGCGCTTCACCACAAACATCTGGCAGGGCAGATAGCGCGCCAGGGCCGCCTGGGTTTCTTCTACGGGCACAGGAGCGTTGGCGCTTTCGTTCAGCAAAATCGCATGGATTGAAATGCCCCGCCGCAGCAGAAACTCGGCGGTGGTGATGCAATGGCTGATGCTGCCCAGATATGTCCCGCTGACCAGCAGCACCGGCACTTCCAGATCGGCAATCCAATCC
>JAKBCD010000157.1 GCA_021808205.1 Pseudomonadota bacterium
CAACCCGCTGGATTCGGTGCGCAACGCGCTGGGGCTGGACCAGCTTTCCATCGGCAGCTCCGCCAGCGGCGCACCCTCGGTGCAGGCCGGGCGCTACGTGGCGCCAGGCGTTTATGTGGGGGCCAGCCAGGCCACCAGCGGCCAGGGCACCACGGCAAATGTAGAGATCAATTTGTACAAGGGGCTGAAGCTGCAAAGCTCCACCGGCACGGACAGCACCGGCCAGAACAGCAGCAGCGTCGGGCTTAGCTATCAGTTCAATTACTAGAGCGCGATGACTTTAGGTTCGCTCAAACATAAAACTAGAAACTAGAGCCCGATCGGCTCTATTTCATCGATCTGGAGGCGGAACCCAGGGCACGAGGTTAAGTGCTGTCAGATTCAGCGCCTTATTTGTAGCCAGCCGCAGCGCGGTTCCCGGCACCTTATAAAACCGCTCCAGCCCGGCGCGCCCGGCCAATTGCAAACACGGCCTGGTGCCCGGCCCATGCGGAAAGAAAATCACGGTGTCCGGCATTGAGTGCTGCGGAGACATCACCCACTGCGCCCGCTTGAAAAGATCCGGGGCCAGCGAGATCACGCTGCCATCCGCAACAACATGGCCAAGCGGGGCGCGCCCGAAGGCGGCCATCGCCTGCTCGGTGGCGGTTTGGACCGCCAGGCTGGGGGGATTAAAAAAATCACCTGGAAAATGCTGCTCTTGCGGGTTTTGTAGCCCCCACAAGCCAATGAAGGACGCAAGCAACATCGCCACGAATGCAAAAAATGTACGCCGGCGCTGTAAAAAACCGGCAACCCCGAATCGCTCCGCAAACATCTGGGCCGACAACGGCCAGAAAAGCCCAAAGACCATCGGGAACGGATAATAATTGCTGAGCGTACCGGCGATCTGGCTGACCGCAAGCCAGTTCAGCCCCAGCCAGGGCAGGCATGACACAAACCCCGCCGCAAGTGCGGGCATTTGCCAACGTTCCGCCAGAACAAGCCCGATCACAAACGGCAAAAATAAATAAACCCGGTACAGGCAATAAAACACCAGGCGCATGGCCAGCTGCGTAAAGCTGATCTCTGAAAATAGCGGGGTGCCAAGATACACGCGCCGCAATGCGTCACCGCCTGGGAAGTATAAATGCTGGACCGCCACGGCCACCACACTCCAGCACAGCGCGGCCACAGCATAGCCCAGCAGGATGCGCAGCTTTGCCCGGTCAACTCCTTGCCAATACAGCCCCAACGCGCCGGTCAGCAGCACCAGCCCGAGGTGAAACCCCGCATCCTCCCGCGTCATCAGGCAGAGGATGAAGAACAGCCGCGCCAACCAGACTCGGCCACAGGCCAGCGCCGCCAGAAAGGCCATGCCGGCGGCGACGATCAAAAGCTCGAAATGTGGGTTGCAGGATGCCGCGATCACCATGCCGTTGAAGGCGAATAAAACCGCGAGACCAGCCGCCAAAGGCCGCGCCACGGCCAGCCGTGCCAGCAACACGTATACCGGCAGCGCCATGATCGCTTGCACCACGCCCAGAAACACCGCGAAGAACTGCACCCGAGTGAGCGGCAACAGCCAGGAGATGCCGGATGTCAGCCAGAACACCAGCGCCATATGGGTGGCAAGAAAACTCTGTCTGCCTGAAACCTGCGGCAGGCGCAGCATCCAATCACTATGCCAGATGATCGAGGCCAGCACCCCGTCATCGCCCCACCAGACGCCGTTGATATAAAAGCTGCGCAGTCCCAGCGTGAAGAAGGCCGCCAGCGGGATGGCCGCCACCAGCAGCGGCAGCCCCAGGCGCAGAAGCTTATTGCCGCTCACGCGTGGCTGAGAAGGTAATCTCAGGGAAGTTTTCCTTCATCCGGTTCAGCTCCCAGGCATTGCGCACCAGGTATACCGGCGCGCCGTCGCGGTCTTCGCTAATGGCACTCTTGTTCACCTCGATGAAGAATTTCAACCGCGCCGCATCCTCGGAGAAGATCCAGCGCGCCGTGTCGAAGGGCGCCGGGTCGAAGCCAATCGGCACGTTATATTCCTGCTCAATCCGCGAGGAGAGCACATCCAGCTGCAGCATGCCGACGACGCCGACGATCCAGTCCGCCCCGGTCATCGGCCGGAACACCTGGGTGACACCCTCTTCCGCCAGATCCTCCAGCGCCTTGCGCATCTGCTTGGCCTTCATCGGGTCGGCCAGGCGCACCCGGCGCAGGATTTCCGGGGCGAAATCCGGAATGCCGGTGAAGCGCAACTTCTCGCCCTCGGTCAGCGTGTCGCCCACCCGCAGCGTGCCATGGTTGGGAATGCCGATGATGTCGCCGGGGAAGGCTTCTTCCGCCAGCGAGCGGTCCTGGGCGAAGAAGAAGATCGGCGCCTGGATCGCCATCGGCTTGCCGGTGCGCGAATGGTTTAACTTCATGCCGCGGGTGAATTTGCCGGAGCAGATGCGGGTGAAGGCGATGCGGTCGCGGTGCTGCGGGTCCATATTCGCCTGCACCTTGAACACGAAGCCGGTCACCGGCTTCTCCTCCGGCGCCACCTCGCGCACATCGGTCGCGCGGGGCTGCGGCGGCGGGGCGTTGGCGACCAGCCCTTCCAACAGCTCACGCACGGAGTAATCCTTCAGCGCCGAACCGAAATAAACTGGCGTCAGATGCCCTTCCTCGAAAGATTGACGGTCAAATTCCGGGTAGGCCGCGCGGATCAGCTCCACATCCTCATCCAGCTGCACCTTCTGGTCAGCCGGGATGGCGAAGCTCTGCGCCGGGCCGTCCTCGCCGGGCTTGCGGGCGGAAACCAGCTTGTCGTTGCGGATGTCAAAACAACCACGGAACAGCCCGCCCGAGCCGATCGGCCAGACCATCGGGCAGATATCCAGCGCCAGCGTATCCGCAATCTCGTCCAGCAGCGCGAACGGGTTCTGGCCCTCACGGTCAATTTTGTTAATGAAGGTGGTGATGGGAATATTCCGCAGGCGGCAGACCTCGAACAGTTTTTTGGTCTGCAGCTCGATGCCCTTGGCCGCGTCAATCACCATCACCGCAGAATCAACCGCCGTGAGCGTGCGGTAGGTATCCTCAGAGAAATCCTCGTGGCCTGGCGTGTCCAGCAAATTGAACACCGCCCCGCCGAATTCGAAGGTCATTACCGAGGACGTGACAGAGATGCCGCGCTGGCGCTCGATCTTCATCCAGTCCGAGCGGGTGTTGCGCCGGTCCTGCCGGGCCTTCACCATGCCCGCCTCGCGGATGGCGCCGCCAAACAGCAGCAGCTTCTCGGTCAGCGTGGTCTTGCCCGCATCCGGGTGGGAAATAATTGCGAAGGTCCGGCGCGGGGGAACCCCGGCAGCCGCCTCGCTCTGGTGCAGGGCCTGGTCCATCGCGGCGCTCTAGCAAGGTTTCGCGCCAAAACCAACCAGCCGACCTACCACGGCACAATCTTGCCGCGATAATCCCTGAACTCATGCCCGCCACCCCCGGCCCGGCTTTCCAGCACATCGGCCATGCCTCGCGCGCTCGTCTCAACATCCAGCGGCGCGTTGAGGCCACCCATATCCGTGCGCACCCAGCCCGGGTGCAGGTTGGTGATGGTAAGATAATCATGCGCGGCGGCGAAAGCGCGGGTGAGCCGGTTCAGCATCGCCTTACTGGCGCAGTACAACTCGCTGGCATCATTAGCGTTCAACTCCAGGCTGCCCATCGCCGAGGACATGAAGGCCAGCACGCCAGTTTCGGGCCGCAGCGTCGGCACCAGCCCCTCCGCCAGGCGCACGGGGTTGATGGCATTGGTCATCACCACATGCGAAATATCTTCAACCTTAACCTCGCCCAGGGTCTTCTCAAGCGGGCCGTAGATACCGGCATTCAGTACTACCAGATCGAAGACCTTGCTCTTCATCCGCTCAAGGAACGCCTCAGTCAGGTTGGGGTTGTTGATATCGAGCGTGTCCAGCGTCAACTGCTCATAATAATTCTCAAGCCCGCCGCCGGAGATGGCGGAGCGCACGGTGGCGGTGACATGATATCCGCGGCGCAGAAACTCCCTGGCCAGCCCAAGGCCCAGCCCGCGCGATGCCCCCACCACGAGAATGCGCTTCCTGTCCAGCTTGGTGGCCATTACCCCTCCTTCATCCATCGTCCCGCAAGAGAAACGCCTATCCGCCCGCAAAACAAGAGCCATGCGCGAATGTGGCTTGGCAAAACATGATTTGCTACTTAGCCTGATTGCCCAATGCAAACGAACCAAACCCCTCTTAGCAACGCCTTTGCCATGATTATTGGCAAAGTGTGGCTGCGCGCGGGGTTGCGGAGGGGGTGAACGGAAACATTCCGGTCTGAGAGTCTTCACCACCCCGCCCGATCCTTCCGGCGGGGTTTGTTTTGGGGAACATCACTCCGCCCCTCTCCAGTAACGAGGAGCCTTTCCCATGTCTGCCCTGGCCTTATTGCCGCTGCTGGTTTTCTGCGCTGCCGCCGGTCTTGGCTTCGCCGCCGTGGCGGTGGGGCGGATCAAAGCGCGCCGCCCTATCCCACCCCCGCCGCGTGGCTTTCGCCCGGTGGTCATCCAAGGCGGCAAGGCGCAAATGCCGACCCAGGAAACCCGGCCATGACCAGCATTTGCACGGGCCATGGCAAGGCTGCGCTGATGCCCATATAATGCAACCAACCATACAGGAGGGTGCGATGAGCACGGCACATTACAAGATCGTTCCACACGATGGCGGCTTCGCCTACACGCTGAACGGTAGCTTCTCCGAAACCTTTCGTACCCACGACGCCGCCCTGAAAGCCGCCCGCCGCGCCGCTCATGAACAGCGTGTGCCGGGCGAGACGGGACTGATCCAATATCAGACCGCCGATGGCGTCTGGCACACTGAAAACGCTTTGGGTATCGACCGACCGGAGGCAGACGTGGAAGGCTGAACTCAGGCTGCGTGCCGGCAAGCTGGTCGGATCTCGGCGCCATCTCCGGCACGCTTGACAATCAGACGTGCCGGGTCGAACCGCCGGGGGGCCACGAAGCTAAACGCCATCCGCCCGGCCCCGGCGCCGGAGCGTGCCAGATCCTCGCGGAAATCGCAGGCCAGCGCCTCTCCCAACTTGCGCCCGCCTGCATAAAATTCCAGCGTTTGCGGCAGATCCGGCCAAGCTATGTCCTGCGCCCAGCCCTCAACACGCCGGGCATCGGCACGATCGACACAACCGCGCAGCTCCCCAAACGGCTGTCCCAAACCGGCGATCAGCGGCCGCAACACCTGCGCTAGTGCCGGGCCGTGCAGCGGCCTGGGGGCGCAAAGGGAAATCTCTTTGGGCTCCTGGTCCGTCCCAAAACGCTTGAGGAACTCTGCATGGTTATGAAACTGGCGGCGCAGGCCTGGGCCATTAGCGAAGCTCTCGCTCCAAGCCCCCTCCGCCAGCAGGCAATCATGCGCCTCGAATTCCGGCAAGAAATACTCGACCTCCTCGCCGGTGTAATCCTGGGTGATGCTCACCCCGTTCACCAGCGCACGGGCAGGAACCAGCACGCCGCCCAGCAGCATCGAGTGGCCGGGCGAGACGAACAGAGCACGGTGCGGCAGCCCACCGCCCAGCGCGCCGGGTTGGATACAGATTGGAATGCGCTCCCGATTGCCACGCACATCTTTCGGCGCATAACG
>JAKBCD010000158.1 GCA_021808205.1 Pseudomonadota bacterium
CCCTGCGCCGCCCATTCCGGGAGCGTTCCTTCGGGCTCGCGCGCAAGCTCATGCGGGTGAACTGGCTGTTCGTGCTGTGCGTCTGCCTGCTGGCGGGGGTGGGGTATGCGGCACTTTATTCCGCTGCCGGCGGCTCGCCCCAGCCTTATGCGCAAAACCAGCTTATCCGGTTTTGCGGCGCGCTGGTGCTGATGCTCGGCATCGCCATGGTGGATATCCGCTTCATCGCCAAACTCTCCTGGCCCGCCTGGGTTTTTGGCATCCTGCTGCTCGTCGCGGTGATGAAGTTCGGCCATGTCGGCTTAGGGGCCAAACGCTGGATGACCGTGGGCGGCGTGGAAATTCAGCCCTCGGAGCTGATGAAGCTGTTCCTGGCCATGGCGCTCGGCCATTATTTCAAGCGCGCCACGCCAGAGCAAACCGGCAATCTGTTGTTTGTACTGCCCGCCATTCTCGCCACGCTGGTGCCGATGGGGCTGATTCTGAAGGAGCCCAACCTCGGCACCGCCATTATCACTGGCAGCATCGGCGCCACGGTGATGCTGGGGGCCGGGGTGCGCTGGTGGTGGTTCGCGCTGGTGGTGGTGGTCATCGCCATCTGCGCGCCGATTATTTATCACCATCTGCACGCCTACCAGAAGGCGCGCATCGACATCTTCCTCAATCCCGGCTCAGACCCGCTGGGGGCGGGCTATAACATCATCCAGAGCAAGATCGCGCTTGGCTCCGGCGGGTTTTTTGGCCAGGGCTTCCTGCACGGCACCCAGAATCAGCTCAACTTCCTGCCCGAGAAACAGACCGATTTCGTCTTCACCATCATCGCGGAGGAGTTCGGCTTCCTCGGCTCCGTCACGGTTTTGGGGCTGCTGATGATGATCGTGACCCTGGCCTATTACACTGCCCTTTCTTGCAGCCATGTGTATGGGCGGCTGGTGGCGCTCGGCATCGCCACCAATTTCTTCCTGTATTGCTTCGTCAATCTCTCGATGGTGATGGGGCTTATTCCCGTGGGCGGGGTGCCCTTGCCGCTCATCTCCTACGGCGGTTCGGCGCTCACCGCGGTGATGCTGGGGTTTGGCGTGCTGATGTCCATTCATGTGCACCGGGATGTGGAATTTCCCGATACCGAGGATTTCTGATTGGCCATCCTGGTGTTTGATTCCGGCATTGGCGGGCTTGGCGTTGTAACGGCGCTGAACAGCCTGGCGCCCGGCCTGCCGCTCACCTACCTGGCGGATAACGGCTTCTTCCCTTACGGCGAAAAACCAGACGATATCCTGCTGCCGCATATTCTGCGCGTCATCGGCCAGGCGATAGAGCGGGAAAAACCAGAGGCGGTGGTGATTGCCTGCAACACCGCCAGCACCATCGCGCTGGGGGCATTGCGGGCGGCTTATCCCCTGCCGTTCATCGGCTGCGTGCCACCCATAAAGCCCGCCGCCGCCGCCAGCCGCAGCCGCAGCATCGGCGTGCTGGCCACCAAAGCCACCGTCCGCCGGCCTTATCTCAACGGGCTGGTGGAAAAATTCGCACCGGACTGCACAGTGCTCACCCTCGGCACGCCGGATCTGGCGGCGTTGGCGGAGCAGAAATTCCGCGGCGCGGCGGTCGATGTCTCCGCCGCGGTCGCCCCACTCTTCACCCAGCCCGGCGGCGAGCAGATCGACGCCGTGGCGCTGGGCTGCACCCATTACAGCTTTCTGCTGGAGGAATTTCTCGCCCTGCGCCCGGATATTTCCTGGCACGACCCCGCCATGCCCGTGGCAAAACAGACGCTGAAAATCATCGAGCCGCTCGGCCTTTCGCCAGCCCCGCGCACCGCCCGTTTCACCGGCGCGGCCATTGCCCCCGCGTTGCTGTCCCCCTTTGGGCTGCAACCTGCCGTCAACCCAGCCTGATCCTGTAGAAGAGCGTATCCACCGCCATGCGCGGATACTCCGCCGGCAAATCGCCAGACGCCACTTTTGCAAATCCGTTCTTCTCGTAAAACCGGCACGCAGCGCGCAGAATCTCCACGGTGCCGAGCACAATCTCATCCGTTCCGGTGGCGCGCGCATGGGCCAGCAATGTTTCCAGCAGCGCCTGCGCCACGCCAAATTGCTTGCCGCGCCAGGGAGCCGCCACGAACATCTTGCGCAAGCCTCCACCATTGGCACCGAAGGCTTTCAGCCCGATGCTGCCAATCACCCGCCCCTCTGCGTGCGCCACCCAGAAACTGCCCCGCCCGGTTTGATAAAATGATGGTATGTCCAGCAGATCCGGCTGATCCTCAAGCGTAACGGGTACCCCGAACTCGCCTTGCTGAATGGGTACAATCAGGTTGATCACACCTTGCTCATCCGCTTTCACGAACGGACGGACTTGAAATGCCATCGCTGCAACCCTCACTCTCTCAGAAACATCCCAATCGTCAGTGCAATGCCGGTTAGGCTCACCACCGCCCGCAAAACCGTCTCCGGCACGCGGCGCAACAACAACACCCCTATCTGCGCGCCAATCATCGCGGCGATGCCCAGCACCAGAATCAGCGTCCAGTTCTGCTTGCTCTCCACCAGAAATATCGCCACGGCGGCGATATTCATCACCCCGGCCAGCGCATTTTTCGTGGCGCCCGCGGCGCGCACGGCAACGCCCACGGCCGTTAGCGCCGCCAGCATCAAAAAGCCGATGCCGCCGCCGAAATACCCGCCATAAACGGAAATGATGAATTGCAGCGCCACCGCCGTGCGCGGCGAAACCAGCGGCTTTGCATCCCCTGCCCGCCGCCTGAAAAAGCTGCCCCAGATAAACACCAGCGTGGCGAACAAAATCAGCCATGGCACCAGATGGGTGAAAGCGCTCACCGGCGTTGCCAGCAGCAGCAGCGCCCCCAGCGCCCCGCCAATCACGCTTTCAATAAGCAGGGTTCGCAGCGAAAGCCCCGCCACGCCCTCGGCCATACCCCGCCCTGCCCAGCCCGCGGCAGCCTGGCTAGGCAGCAGCGCAATGCTGGAGGCCACGTTGGCAGCGCGCGGGTCAAGCCCCGCCAGCAGCAGGGCCGGGAATGTCACGAAGGAACCGCCCCCCGCCAGCGCATTCATCATGCCGGCCAGCAGCCCCGCCACCGCCAGCACGGCGGTGGAAACATTCACGCCAGCAGCGCGGCCAGCTCCGCCGCTGGCGGGCGCGCACCAACCCGTGAAATCGCGAGAGACGCCGCCCTGGCGCCCAGCCGCCCGGCTGCCTCAAGCCCTTCGCCGCGCGTATAGGCCGCAAGAAACCCGGCGGCATAGGCATCGCCGGCACCGGTGGTGTCCACCACCTGCACCGGCACGGCCGGAATCTCAATGACCTGCCCCTCATGCAGAACCAGGCTGCCTGCCTCACTGCGGGTCAGCACCGCCAGCTTCACATCCTGGGCCGCCTTAACCGCTGCCTCCTCGAAGCTGTTCACCTCATAAAGGCTGCAAACCTCAGCCTCGTTCGCAAACAATATGTCGACCCCCTTGGCGATCAGGCGGCGGAAACCATCCCGGTGCCGATCCACGCAAAACGCGTCGGAGAGGGAAAGTGCCGTCATCCGCCCTGCCGCGCGGGCCATGCGCGCCGCCTCCTGAAACGCCGCCTGCGCTGCTGGCGGGTCGAACAGATACCCTTCCAGATACAGCACCTTCGAGGCCGCGATCACCACCTCGTCCAAATCATGCAGCGCGAACTCGCCGCCCGCGCCAAGGTAGGTGTTCATCGTGCGCTGGCCATCCGGGGTCACCAGAATCAGGCAGCGCGCGGTGGGCACCGGCGCGTCCAGCGGCGGGGTGGCGTAATGCACGCCAACAGCGGCAATCTCACGGCGGAACACGTCGCCCATTTCATCCCTGGCCACCTTGCCGATAAACGCCACCCTGGCGCCAAGGGCTGCCGCCACCGCGCAAGAATTGGCAACCGAGCCGCCAGACGCCGTGAGGCCGCCCTGCATTGCCGCAGTCAGCCTGGTTGCGGTGTCCGCGTCGATCAGCGACATCGCCCCCTTCGGCATGTCATGCCGCCTTAAAAATTCGTCATTTGTTGGCAGCAAAAAATCGACGATGGCATTCCCGATGCCGGTGATATCGAACTGTGACACGGCCATATTCGGCAACACTCCCGGATTACAACAACGAGGGGTTAGCATTGCAAACCGCCCCCAGCAAACCCCACCAAAGGTTGTTTAGCGGCCTGCCCCGTGCTAGGCGGCGAACTTAACGCGATAAGCCAACATGGAGGATCAGTGTTCAACAAGCGCAAAACGGAAGAGCCACAACCGGTCTCCACCGCGCTCCCGGCGGACCAGGCGGCGCCATCCCCCCCCTCCTCCGAGGATAACGATCCCGGCAATCTTTTCATCCCACCCAGTTTCAAGGAGACCCCCATGGCCCGCTCGCCGTTTGCGCCCCCGCCCATGCCTGCCACCCCCGCCAGCCCGGTCGTCCCCTCCGCGGCGGCACCCCGCCCGCTAATGCCCAGCACCACCACCCGCGAAGCGCCTGAGCGCCGCACCCTGGTGGTGGGCCGCGGCATTTCCGTGCAAGGCACCGTGCAAGACGCCGAGCGCCTGGTGGTGGAAGGCACCGTGGAAGCCACGATGATCAACGCCAACGAACTCTCCATCGCCCCCGGCGGCGTGTTCAAAGGCGAGGTTGAGGTGGACGACGCCGAAGTGGCCGGCACCATAGACGGCACGCTGGTCGCCCGCGCCACGCTGGTTGTGCGCAGCACCGGCCGCGTGCTGGGCACCGCGCGCTGCCGCCGCTTGCAGGTGGAAGATGGCGGTCAGATCACCGGCCGCATCGAAATGCTGAGCGAAACAAACACCTATTCCCCGGCCACAGCTTCGCTGACAGACGCCTGAGCCTCCCGCCAGCCGTTATAAAAAGCCGGAGCGCCAAACGCCTCCGGCTTTTTTATTGCATAACCGTCTCCGCCTCGCGGCCCAGCATCAGCGCCAGCCGCTCCAGCCGCCGCAGCACGGCATCGCCCGCAAACACGCCATTTGCCGCCGCCAGGCTCAAGGCCAGGCGGTCCTGGGTCAAGGCCAGCCCGGTGCCCGCCAGCAGATGCGGCGTTCCGGCGGAAAGCGTGTAGCCCAGGCGCAGAGCGCTGCCCAAGGTTTCTGCGCGCTGGGCGGCCTGCATGTCCAAAAGCGCGCGGGCGGGCGCCAGAAACCCCGCCTCCGGCGGCGCCTCGTAGCGCACCGCCGTCGTCAGGGCTAAAAACGCGCGGGCATGGTGGTCCAGGCTCATGCCCGCCTGGCGCAGCACCCGCATAAACGCCTGCTCAGCCCGGTATTCCGGGTGCTCGTGGCTGCCAATGTCCGAAAGCCAGCACGCTGCCTCGCGCAGCCGCTTCTGCGCCGGGGTTTCATCGGGGAACAAGGGCGCTGTCCAGGCGATGAGCGCCTGGGGCAAATTGGCATCGCGCACCATGCCGCGCACCATATCGCGGGAGGCCGCCAGCAGCGGGTCCTCGGCGCGCACATCCGGCGGCAGCAGGCGGGAGAACCAGCCCTCCCGCAGCCCATTGGCAGAAAACACAACCCGCGCTGCCCCGGTGGCGCGCAGCAGCCGGCGCAGAATCACCGCCGCATAGGGCAGATCCTCGATGCGCCGGCGCGGCACGCCGGG
>JAKBCD010000159.1 GCA_021808205.1 Pseudomonadota bacterium
TGGTCATGACCTTCTCGATAATGATCGTCCATACCCAGATGCTGGCGATCAGCAGAATGATCATCACCAGCTTCACCACCGCATCCGCCTGCAAAAACAGGTTGAGCAGCGAGAGATTCGCCTGCGGCGCGGCCATAGCCGCCTGAGACACCGTTTGGTCCACTATCTTTCCCCGTTCAAAATATCAGGCGCGCAACCCATTCGCGCGGAATGCGCGTCGCCCGGCCGTCGGACACGCGCGCGCAACCCAGCCCGAGGTCAAGCACGGCCAGCGAGTCGCTGTCTCGCAGGAATTTCTGCCGTAATGTAACGCTTGCACCGCGCAGCTCCGTGAATTCCGTTTCAACCGTCACCAGTTCGTCGATCCTGGCGGGGCGCTGATAGAGCAGATTGACGCGATGCACCACAAACAGCACGCCATAGCGCGCCACCATTTCTGCATGCGGCGCGCCCATTTCCCGCAAGGCTTCGGTCCGCGCCCGCTCAGCGATGGAAAGATAATTCCCGTGATAAACAATGCCCCCGGCATCCGTATCCTGATAATAGATGCGTGTGGTATAACGATATATCAACATCCTGCTCCAAGCCCATGATTAAGGCTGAAAAAGGTTTTTGTAAGGCAGGCTATTCCCCCAGGAGGTCCAGCAGATCCTGCCCGCGTTGTGGGGGGATGAGGCCCAGATGCCGCCATCCCGGATCACCCAGCATTCGTCCGCGGGCGGTACGCAACAGCAGCCCCTCCTGAATGAGGTAAGGTTCCACAACGTCTTCCAGTGTATCTCTGGCTTCGGCCAGGGCGGCGGCGAGCGTCTCAACCCCCACCGGCCCGCCATTATGGTGCTCCGCCAAGCGCTTGAGGTAGCGCATGTCCATGGCATCCAAGCCTTTCTGGTCCACATCCAGCCGGCTTAGCGCGGCGTCCGCCATCTCGCGTGAAATGTCCGCCACGCCTGCGGCGGTGGCAAAGTCCCGCACCCGACGGGTGAGCCGCCCCGCGATGCGCGGCGTGCCGCGCGAACGCCGGGCAATCTCCATCGCGCCCTCATAGGACAAACTCATCCCCAGCTTCTGCGCCAAGCGAATGACAATGCCGGTAAGCTCATCTGGCGTATAGAAGACGAGGCGGAGCGGAATGCCGAAACGGTCCCGCAAAGGTGTCGCCAGCAACCCGGACCTCGTGGTGGCACCCACCAGCGTGAAAGGCGGCAGGTCGATCCGCACCGTGCGGGCACCCGGTCCCTCGCCGATGATGAGGTCGAGCTGGAAATCCTCCATCGCCGGGTAGAGAATTTCCTCAATCGCCGGTTGCAGGCGGTGGATTTCGTCGATGAACAGCACGTCCTTCGGCTGGAGATTCGTCAGAATCGCCGCGAGATCGCCGGATTTCTGGATCACCGGGCCAGATGTGGCCTTGAACCCCACCCCCATCTCATGCGCCACAATCTGCGCCAGCGTGGTCTTGCCCAGCCCCGGCGGGCCGTGCAGCAGCACATGGTCCAGCGCCTCGCCACGGGTTCTGGCGGCGGAAACAAAAATTTTGAGATTCTCCCGGCTGCCGGCCTGGCCGGTGAAATCCTCCAGGCTTTGTGGACGCAGCGAGGCCTCAACGGCATCGTCAGCCAGGCGCTCGCCGGAGGTGATGCGCTCATCGGTCATGACGACCCCCTGGCCTTTTTGTCAGGGCGAATTATTGACCAAAATATCAAAGCGGTGCTTACGCCACCAAAAGAGCATAAGCTTACACAAAAAATGAATGGCGCGAGGGGATCACTGTAATCTCGCAACCCCGGTGTCATGGCCAATAAAGCTGCAATAACTATTCCAGCTATAAGCCCGGTAAGAACATAAGCCTTGAAGGAATAAATTTTTAAGTGCTGAAAAATCACGTACGAAGGCAAACCGACCACAACAAAACCAATAATTGATATTGTTCCTCCGACGATTGCCATCACACTCCCGGCATTTGGGACGGCATGCGCAAAAAAAATGGAGGGATCGAGAAGAATGAAGGGAATGACAACAGCAAGACAAGCGCCCAATATCATTCGAAAAATTTGCATTAGATTCTTCTTGGTCATCTGGCCAACACCTTCAGCCCGGCGCGGATAAGAACATCCAGCGCGGCGTCTTCACCATGCGCTTCAACCGCCTTGGCCAGGGCGGCCTCCGCCTCCATGCGCTTATAGCCAAGATTGGTGAGAGCGGACAAAACCTCCGCTCCATTGCCGCGCAGATTAGGGGCGAAAATTTTTTCCGGCGCGCCGCCAGGCATGGCCCCGGCCTTGCTCTGCAACTCCGTCAAAATCCGGATCGCCAGTTTCGGCCCCACGCCGGGCGCGCGGGTGATGGCCGCTTTATCCTGCCCGGCAATCGCGCCAATCAACTGGTCCGGCGACAAAGCCGATAAAATCCCCAGCGCCACCTTCGCCCCCACACCCTGCACGGTGGTCAGCAGCCGGAACCATTCCCGCTCGGCGGCGGTGTAAAAGCCGTAAAGGCTGATCGCATCCTCGCGCACCTGGGTTTCAATCAGCAGCGTTGCCAACCCATCAGGTAAGGCGGCCAAGGTGCGAGAGGAGCAGAAAACGAGATATCCCACCCCGTTCACGTCGATCACGCAGCGCCCGTCCTCGATACTGTCGACAATGCCCCGCAACCGCGCGATCATGATGTTTGTTTCCAGGCATTGGCGGTGGAACGGTGATGCGCATGGCAGATGGCAACCGCCAGCGCATCCGCCGCGTCGGCCCGCTTCTGTGCAGCACCTGGCAGCAGGCGGCGCACCATCTGCCCCACCTGCTCCTTATCCGCCCCGCCGGTGCCCACCACGGCCATCTTCACGGTCTTGGCACCATACTCAAACACCGGAATCCCCGCCCGCGCCGGCGCCAGCAGCGCCACGCCGCGTGCGTAACCCAGCTTCAGTGTGGCGGTGGCATTGCGATTGACATACGTTTCTTCCACCGCCGCCTCATCGGGGCCGTAGGCGGAAATAATTTCCGCAAGTCGGCTATCCAGATCCTTCAGCCGCAGCGGCACGCTCTCGCCGCCATCGGTGGAGATCACCCCATCCGCCACATGGCGCAGCCGGTTGCCCTCGGCCTCCAACACCCCCCAGCCGGTGAAGCGCAAGCCGGGGTCGATACCGAGGATGCGAACCATGTCGCGCATTTGCAACATCAGGCCGAGAGCTTCGCCAACAATTCTTCCGGCAGCTCGAAATTGGCATAGACGTTTTGCACGTCGTCATCATCCTCAAGTGTGTCGATCAGCTTCAGCACCGAGGCCGCCTTTTCTTCGTCCAGCGCCACGCTCATGTTTGGCTGCCATTCAATTCCCGCTTCCGCCGGATCTCCGAATTTCTGCGCCAGGGCGTCACGCACCGCGAAGAAATTCTCCACCGCAGCTTGCACTTCGTGGCCTTCCTCGTCGCTCACCACGTCATCGGCACCAGCCTCAATGGCCGCTTCCAGCATATCATCCGCCGAGGCCGCGTTAGCAGGATAACGTATGGCCGCCAAGCGATTGAACATGAAGGACACCGAATTGGTCTCCCCCAGCGCCCCGCCGGATTTATTGAACGCCGCGCGCACCACGGAGGCAGTGCGGTTGCGGTTATCGGTCAGCGCCTCGATGATGATCGCCACCCCCGCCGGGCCATAGCCCTCGTACCGCACGGATTCGTAATTCTCCGTGCCGCCCGCGCCTGAGGCTTTCTTGATCGCGCGGTCGACCGCATCTCGCGTCATGTTCTGCTTCAGTGCAGCGGCGATGCCGGCACGCAGGCGCGGATTGGCCGAAGGGTCCGGCAGACCCTCCTTTGCCGCCACGGTGATCTCGCGGATCAGCTTGGCATAAATCCGGGCCCGCTTGGCGTCCTGCGCGCCCTTGCGGTGCATGATGTTTTTTGCATGTGAATGTCCAGCCATGGGCGGGCTTTAGCATCCGGCACGGCGTGCCGGAAGCGTCTTGGCCACACGCGGCGAAGATTGCGCGCCCCCCATCGCCATCGGCCAGAGGCTACACGCCCACAGAATTTCCAATATGGCGCCCGTGAATTTATCCTCTCCGGCGTTGGGCAATACCCAGGCTGCTGCCCGCTCTGCTCACGGCAATTGACAGCGCTCGCCGCTCAGCCTATCAGCCCGCCCACCGGGCGCGTAGCTCAGCGGTAGAGCATTCGCTTCACACGCGAAGGGTCACAGGTTCAATCCCTGTCGCGCCCACCATTCTTCAAAAAACAAACCGTTACAACAAAGTCCTCAGGGGCTATTTGGTGTTTGGACAAAGAAAAACGCAGCCTTTTCAAAAAAGGCTGCGTCCAGAATGCTTAAAGCAGAGCGCGGCTAGGTCATGCCCTGGCGTAAAATCAAGCTGCCTTGGCCATGCCCCGCAGCACATACTGCAAAATGCCGCCATGCTTGTAGTATTCCACCTCGTCGGCGGTATCCACACGGCAGAGCAGCTCAACCTCGGTCTTGGAACCATCCGGGCGGGTGATGACCGCTTTGATGTCCATGCGCGGGGAGAGGTTCTGAATACCAACTATGTCCACGGTCTCTTCGCCGGTAAGGCCAAGGCTCTTGCGGGTCGCGCCGTTCTTGAAGAGCAGCGGCAGCACACCCATACCCACCAGATTGGACCGGTGGATACGCTCGAAGCTCTCCGCGATCACCGCCTTCACGCCCAACAGCATGGTGCCTTTGGCCGCCCAGTCACGAGAGGAACCAGTGCCGTATTCCTGCCCGGCGAACACCACCAGCGACACGCATTCGGCCTTGTACTTCATCGCGGCGTCGTAGATCGGCATCTCCTGGCCGCCCGGATAATGCTTGGTGTTGCCACCCTCGGCACCACCCATCATCTCGTTCTTGATACGGATATTCGCGAAGGTGCCGCGTACCATCACATCGTCATTGCCGCGGCGCGAACCATAGGAGTTGAAGTCCTTCTGCTGCACCTGGTGCTGCGAGAGGAACTCACCCGCTGGCGAGGATTTCTTGATGTTACCAGCCGGGGAGATGTGGTCGGTAGTGATGGAGTCGCCCAGCAGGGCCATGATCCGCGCACCCTTGATATCGGAAACCGGCTTTGGTTCCTTCTCCATATCCTGGAAATAAGGCGGGTTCTTCACATAGGTGGACCCGACGGGCCAAGCATAGGTATCGGTGCCACCGGTGACCTTGATGGCCTGCCACTCGGACGGGCCTTTGAACACGTCAGAATAGCGCTGCATGAACATTTCACGGGTTACGACCTGACCCACAATCTCCTGGATCTCCTTGTTGGTCGGCCAAATGTCTTTCAGGAACACATCCTTGCCGTCCTTAGAGGTGCCGATCTTCGCGGTGGTGATGTCCTCGCGCATGTTGCCAAACAGCGCGTAGGCAACCACCAGCGGCGGGGAGGCCAGGTAGTTGGCGCGCACGTTGGGGTGCACGCGGCCTTCGAAATTACGGTTACCCGAAAGCACTGAAGCCGCGACCAGCTTATTGTTTTCGATGGCGTCGACGATCGGATCCGGCAACGGGCCGGAATTGCCGATGCAGGTTGTGCAGCCATAACCCACCGTCTCGAAGCCCAAGGCATCCAGATCGGCGGTGAGGTTGGACTTGTTC
>JAKBCD010000160.1 GCA_021808205.1 Pseudomonadota bacterium
GGCGCTCAAACAAAACAGCCATGAACTCAGCTTGGCTCGCGCGCGTAGGTGATGATGGAAAGATAGGTCATTGGTTTCACCAGCAGCTTCTCCGGCCCGTGCGGGGCGGCGGAATCGAACAGCAACGCATCGCCAGGGGTGAGATGGTAGGATTGATCGCCATGGCGATACAAAACCTCGCCGGTGAGCATGTAGATAAATTCCGTGCCCTCATGCTGAAAGGCGGGATAGGCAACAGCTTCCTTGCTAAGCGTGATGAGATACGGTTCCACCACCACATTGCCGCCCAGCGCATGCCCCAGCAGCGAATATTGGTGCCCGGCCTTCGTGCCCCGCCGCTCGATGACAACGCCAGTGCCGGATTTCACGTAGGAACAGTCGCGCTTTTCCTCGAAAGTGGAAAAGAAGGTGGTGATCGGCACGTTGAGTGCGCCCGCCAGCGCCTGCAACGAGGCAAGTGACGGTGAAATCTGCCCGTTTTCGATTTTGGAGAGCATACCACCGGAAAGCCCGGCAGCGGCCGCGAGTTCTGACACGGTTATGCCCACGCGCCGGCGCAATTGCCGCACCTGCACGCCAATGGCCTGTTCCAGCGTGAGGTCTGAAACCGCGGCGGCATTGCTGCCGGTGCTATAGGCTTCCGCAATATTCGCTGGCAGGCCAGCCTGCTCCAGCGCATTGGGCAAAGGCGCTTTAATAATCCTTGGCTTCTTAGCGTCCAGCTTGGCCTGGTTGCGCATGTTCCGACCATCCTCCTGCTGTTCGTCTTATGATGCGAACATTTAAAAGGCCAGCATTGTTTACGTGCGGTGCTCCAGGCGCTTGGCAGCGTTAAGCGTGTTGCGCAGCAGGCAGGCGATGGTCATAGGCCCCACCCCGCCCGGCACCGGGGTAATGGCCCCAGCCACCTGCTCAGCCTCCTGATAAGCCACATCGCCTACCAGCCTGGTTTTGCCGCCCTCGGCAGGCACGCGGTTGATACCGACATCAATGACCGTGGCACCCGGCTTTATCCAATCGCCTTTCACCACCTCTGGCTTGCCAACCGCCGCCACCAGAATATCCGCCGTGCGGCAAAGCTCTGGCAAATTGCGGGTTCGGGAATGCGCCATCGTGACGGTACAGTTTTTCTGCAGCAACAGCTGTGCGATTGGTTTACCGACAAGGTTAGAGCGCCCGATGACCACGGCGTTCAGCCCGGTCATGTCCGGCAATGTATCCTCCAGCAGCAGGATACAACCCAGCGGCGTGCAAGGCACCAGCCCCGGCAGCCCGGCGGCCAGGCGGCCCGCATTCACCACGGTTAGCCCGTCAACATCTTTCTCCGGCGAAATGGCGGCGATCACCTCATCCGCGTTCAGGTGGCCGGGCAAAGGTAATTGCACCAGAATGCCATGCACCGCCGGGTCGGCATTCAACTGCCGCACCAGGGCCAGCAGGTCGGTTTGCAGGGTGTCCGCTGGCAGCTTGTGCTCGAAGGAGGCCATGCCCGCCTCAACCGTCTGTTTTGCCTTGTTGGCGACATAGACCCTGGACGCCGGGTCATCCCCCACCAGCACCACGGCAAGGCCCGGCCTATAAGGCAGTGCGGCCACCTCCGCCGCGATGGCGGTACGAAGATCGGCCGCGAAGGCCTTACCGTCGATGATTTCAGCCAAATCAGTCATCCTCCAGAGCTCGCCCGCCTTCTAGCTGAACTAGCTGGCGAAGACGACTGTCTTGGAGCCGTTTAAAATCACCCGGTCTTCTAGATGGTAGCGCACCGCACGGGCCAGCACCCGGCGCTCGATGTCCCGCCCCTTGCGAACGAGATCATCCGGCGTGTCGCCATGGGTAATCCGTTCCACGTCTTGCTCGATAATCGGGCCTTCATCGAGATCCGCCGTGACGTAGTGCGCCGTGGCGCCGATCAGCTTCACCCCGCGCTTATGCGCCTGGTGGTAGGGTTTGGCGCCCTTGAAGCCGGGGAGGAAGGAATGATGGATATTGATGCAGCGGCCCGAGAGCTTCTGCGCCAGCGCATCGGACAAAATTTGCATATAGCGGGCCAGCACCACCAGCTCCGCCCCGCTTTCCCTTACCAGCGCCCAAATCTGCGCCTCCTGCTCCATTTTGGTATCGCGCGTGATCGGCAGGTGGTGAAAAGGGATGCCGCCGAAATCCAGTCCGTTATAAACCTCACGCGCATGGTTGGAGACAATGCCGACCGGCTGCATTTCCATTTCACCGATGCGCCACCGGTAGAGCAAATCCGCGAGGCAGTGATCGAATTTAGAGGCCAGCAGCAATACCTTGCGCGGAGCAGAATGATCCGAAAGCTTCCAGGTTAGTTTGAACGGCTCAGCCAGCGCCGTGAAGCCTTCGCGCAGCGGTATGATCTGCGCATTTTCTACAAGCTGAAAGGCAATGCGGGCAAAAAATTTTCCGGTCTCTTGATCGTCAAATTGCTGCGCCTCGCGGATATCCGCCCCTTTTTCGAACAGATAGGTAGAGACGGCGGAGACAATCCCCGGCCGGTTGACGCAGGAGAGGGTAAGCACATACTGAGCTAAGGACATTGTGAAACGATTCCTGAAAATTCATTTACCAGCCGCAAGGCGCGCCACGCCGCGCTCAACCTCGCCCCGTAAATATGTCTGCCGCTTGCATAATGGCATGGTGTAACGCCTCGCCAAGGGAACGGAAACAGGCCAGGATAAAATTTTCATCCTCACGCCATACACGAACGCCGATATGCGCGGCGCTGGTGATGGCCACCTCATCCACCCCGAAGCAGGCGATGTCGATGGGCAGAAGCCGTTTCAAAATCTCCACGGCGTGCGGGCCGGAAAGGCTGAACAGGCAGAGCCCGTCCGTCTGCTCGGTGATGGCGGCGAGGGCAGCAGGCAGTTCCAACTCCCCCAGCACCAGCCATTGGCGCGGGCCGTTCCAGAGAACCTCCGCCCCGTGGTGGAGGATGCGCTTCGGCGTGGCGGGCAACGCAACACCCATCGCCGCTTCCAGCGCGGGCAGCGTGGTCTTGTAGGCTGCCAGGCTGCGGATGCGCCGGGCTGGCACAGTACCGATGAAAGGATGCGGCGCGAAGGCCAGAACAGCAGCATCAAGCATGAAGGCGCTTCCCTTCCGGGTCGTAATGCACGGGCGCGGTGACAACGGCCTGGAAATCCCCGCCACGCAGGGGGTCGTAAACACGCACCGTCTCGCCCAGCCGCGCCGGGCCGTTGGCCAGCAAGGCGAGCGCGATGGAGCCAAGCGAGGGGCCGCGCGCCGCAGAGGTCACATGCCCCTGGTCGTTCGCCGCTACGGCCTCTGCCCCAATGGAGAGCAAATGGCTGCCTGCACGGATGATATCCGCCGGATTGACAGGCCGCAGGCCTACGAGTGTCAGGCGTTGCGGGTCCATCAGCGCCGGGCGGGCGGCCATGGCGCGGCCGATAAAATCCTTTTTCTTCGAGAGCAGCTTATGCAGCCCGAGATCATGCGCGGTGGTCTGGCCGTTCAGCTCCGGCCCGGCGGCGTGGCCCTTCTCGATCCGCATGATACCCAAGGCCTCGGTGCCATAGGGTGCGATGTTGTATTCAGCCCCTGCTTCCATTAGCTTTTCCGCCAACGCATGGGCATAACGGGCGGGCACGGCGAGCTCGTAGGCACGCTCACCAGAGAAAGAGATGCGAAACAACCGCGCCGGCACGCCGCCACACACCGTCAGCTCACCGCAGGCCATGTAGGGGAACGCCTCGTCCGAAAGGTCGAAGGGCGCATCGACAATTTTTTCCAGCGTGGCGGCGGAACGCGGCCCCGCCACGGCAATCTGCCCCCATTGGTCAGTCACGGAAATGAGCGGCACATCCAGTTCCGGCCACAGCACCTGGGCGCAGAATTCCAGATGCTGCATCACCCGTCCGGCATTGGCGGTAGTGGTCGTCATCACAAAATGCGTTTCGCCCAGGCGCGCGGTGGTGCCGTCATCCATCACCATGCCGTCCTCACGCAGCATCAGCCCGTAGCGTACTTTGCCTATGGCGAGGTTCGTCCAGCTATTGGTGTAAACGCACTCAAGGAACTTCGCAGCGTCCGGGCCTTGGATATCGATCTTACCGAGCGTGGTGACATCGCAGATGCCCACCGCTTCGCGAACCGCACTCACCTCGCGCTGGGCGGCTTGCAGCCAATCCTCACCGGGCTTGGGAAAATACTGGGCGCGCAGCCACGGCCCAGTTTCCACGAACACGGCCCCCAGCGTCTTCGCCCATTCATGGGTGGGGGTCAGACGCGTCGGGCGGAAATACTTGCCCGCATGCGCCCCAGCCAGCGCGCCGATGGCCACCGGCACGTAAGGCGGACGGAAGCGTGTGGTGCCAGTCTCGCCAATGCCGCGCCCCAGCGCTTCCGCCAGCACGCCGATGGCGTTCACATTCGCGGTCTTGCCCTGGTCTGTCGCCATGCCTAGCGTGGTATAGCGCTTCACATGCTCCACCGAGGCAAAGCCTTCGCGTTCGGCCAGCTTCACATCCTTCACCGTCACGTCATTCTGCAAATCCAGGAAGGATTTGCCGGGCACGTAACCGGAATGGAAAACCGGCTGGATGTTGGCGTTGATCCCCTGCCCCGCCGCCTTGCCAATCACGCTCATGCCCGGCGGCATTTTGCCCGGGATGAACGCGGCGATCTCCGAATCCCAGACCGGCTTGCCGTCAAAATGCGAGGTCAGCGCCAGATTCGGGTTGAACCCGCCGGAGGTGGCGATAACGTCGCACGGCAGGGAAAGCTCCCCGCCCTTGGCGAGATGAATTTTCGCCCCCTTCACCCCCAGCGTGCCAATAGCGCGGATGATGGCAGCGCCGGCATAAACCGGCGCGCCGGCGGCACGCGCGGCCTCATGCAGCGCATCGCTGCTAGTGGGCCGTACATCCACCACACCGGCGATGTTCACGCCCGCCGCGTGCAGCACGGGAATCAACGCGGCGGCGTCATCGTTATTGATATAAAGCAGAATATTCCGCCCCGGCGAGACGCCATAGCGGGTAACATAATCTCCCACCGCGCGGCTCAGCATCACGCCCGGCAAATCGTTATGGCCAAAGGCGATCGGCCGCTCCAGCGCGCCCGCAGCCAGCACGCTGCGTTTGGCAACAATACGGATGAGCCGCTGCCGCGGCGCATTGGAGGATGGCAGATGATCGTTAAGCCGTTCCAGCGCCGCGTAAGTACCGCCATCGTAAACACCAACCACTGTGGTGCGGGAAAAGAAGCTGATCGTTTCAGGAATCTCCGCATTAGCAAGTGGCGCGTTCTCGTCGCAGAGAATGACGCGCTGGCCCTTGGTGGCGGCCTCGGCGGCGGCGGCAAGGCCAGTGGCACCCCCGCCAATCACCAGAACATCGCAAAATTCCGTGGTTTTCTCGTAAATATCCGGGTCCGGCAGACCCGCATTGCGGCCCAGCCCCGCCGCGCGGCGGATCATCGGCTCGTACAGTTTCTCCCAAAATCCTGCCGGCCACATGAAGGTTTTGTAGTAGAACCCCGCCGAGAGAAACGGCGAGAGCAAATTATTCACCGCCAGCGGATCATATTTCAGCGAAAACCCACGATTCTGGCTGG
>JAKBCD010000161.1 GCA_021808205.1 Pseudomonadota bacterium
TGTTCGGCAAGCAGATCATGCAGCCCGAGGAGGCCAGCAGCCCCGCGCGCCGGGCCTATTACGCCTTGCAGGAAGCCTACACTGGCCATGAGGATACGCGCGCAGCCTCGTTGCGTGCGGCGCAGGATTTAATTGGCGGGCTGTGCCAGGCGGCGGCTGAAGCAGAGCTGTGCGGCTGGCGCGCCCTGCTGCGGCTGTGCACCGAAGAAACCGCGTTCGAGGCGCTGAAGCTCGCCCGGCAGATGATCCGTGATGAGGAAGCGCCGCCGCTGAAAAGCTGAAGCCGCTAAAACCCCCGCCAGCCGCCGCGCTGCGCGCGGGCAAACAAATACCCCGCAAAGCCCAGCACAAGCAGGATGGGGATCATGATGAATGCCGTCCATACCAGTGCCGCACCCACGCAGAGCGCCAGGCCGAAGGCCGCCAGACGCAGGAGAATCTGCCCCAGCGACGGTTTAGACGGCTCGACGAAGCGCCCATCTGGCGTCATGTCGAGCATTGGGCCGTTTTCTTTTGCCATGGGCTGAATGTAGGGCAGGCGGCTGGCCGCTTCAATCTTATTCGGCAAGGAAGATAGCGGGCGGCGCCGGATGCGCTTAAATATCCGCCATGCAGGATGATGATCTGTTCGGCCCGCCCATGGCCACCGTGCCACTTGCCGCCGGCGCCCGGCCGCTGGCGGAAAGGCTGCGGCCAAAAACCCTGGCCGAGGTGGTGGGCCAGGGCCATCTGCTGGGGCCCGAGGGCAGCCTGACTGGTATGCTCCGGCGCGGCTCGCTTGCCTCCATCATCCTCTGGGGCCCGCCGGGGGTAGGCAAAACCACCATCGCGCGCCTGCTGGCCGATGCGGCGGGCCTGCAATTTAAGCAAATCTCGGCGGTGTTCTCCGGCGTGGCGGACCTTAAGAAAGTATTCGACGAAGCCACCCGCCTGCACCGTGCTGGTAAGGCGACTTTGCTCTTCGTGGACGAGATCCACCGTTTCAACCGCGCCCAGCAGGATGCGTTTCTGCCGGTGGTGGAGGCGGGCACGATCACCCTCATCGGCGCCACCACGGAAAACCCAAGCTTCGCGCTGAACGGCGCCTTGCTCTCGCGTGCCCAGGTGCTCGTGCTGCGCCGGCTGGACGATGCGGCGATGGAGCAGCTTCTGGCCCGCGCCGAGGCTGAAACCGGCAGTATCCTGCCGCTCACCCAAACCGCCCGCGCCAGCCTGCGCGCCATGGCGGATGGCGATGGCCGTGCATTGCTGAACATGGCGGAGCAGCTTTTCGCGCTGCCGCCGGAACCCAAGCTGGATGAAACAGGGCTTGGCCAGATGCTCTCCCGCCGCGCGGCATTATACGACCGGGACCGCGAGGAGCATTACAACCTCATCTCCGCCCTGCATAAATCCATGCGTGGGTCGGATGCCGATGCAGCGTTATACTGGCTGGCCCGCATGTTCGCGGGCGGGGAAGACCCGCGTTACATCGCCCGCCGCGTTACCCGTTTCGCCTCGGAGGATATCGGCCTGGCGGACCCGCAAGCCCTGCCCCAGGCGCTGGCGGCGTGGGAGGCTTACGAGCGTCTCGGTTCGCCGGAGGGGGAGGTCTGTATCGCTCAGGCGGTGGTGTATCTGGCCACCGCGCCCAAATCCAACGCCGTTTACAAGGCCATGGGGGCCGCCAGCCGCGCCGCAAAGGAAACCGGCAGCCTGATGCCGCCCATGAATATCCTGAACGCGCCGACCAAACTGATGAAAACCCTCGGCTACGGCGAAGGCTATCAATACGACCACGACACCGAGGACGGGTTTTCCGGCGATAATTACTTCCCCGAAGGCATGGGCCGGCCGGATTTCTACCGCCCGGTGGAACGCGGCTTCGAGCGGGAAATCGTCAAGCGCCTCGCTTATTGGGCGAAATTGCGCGAAGAGAGGCAATGACCGAATACCAAGTAACCGAAGCCGGTG
The DNA here is from genome assembly GCA_021808205.1 of Pseudomonadota bacterium. The sequence continues at coordinate 1,954 of JAKBCD010000161.1, forward strand.
CCGAGATGCGGCTGGACCGTTATCTCCGCCGCGAACTGCCCGGCTTAACGCAAGGTGTTTTGCAAAAATTGCTGCGCACCGGCAAAATCCGCCTCAACGGCAACCGTGCCGATGCCAATACCCGCCTGAACTTGGGCGACATGCTGAACGTGCCGGACATTGCCCCGCCCGCCGAGGCGCCCAAACAGCGCCACGTGGTGAAAATGGACGAGGCGCGCACCAAAGAGCTGGAACGCATGGTGCTTTACAGCGATGCCTCCGTCATCATCCTTAACAAGCCCGCCGGGCTGGCGGTGCAGGGCGGCAAGGGCATTGCCGTGCATGTGGATGGCATGTTGGATGCGCTGCGCGAGGACTATCCTGAGCGCCCGAAACTCGTGCACCGGCTGGACCGTGACACCTCCGGCCTGCTGGTCATCGCCCGTTCCGGCCGGGTTGCAAGCAAGCTTTCCGCCGCCTTCCGCGGGCGCGATGTTGAAAAAACCTATTGGGCGCTGCTGGCCGGGCTGCCGGAAGCGTTGCAAGGGCGGATCGACCTGCCGCTGAAGCGCCTCGACCTTGGCCAGACCTCGCGCGCGGAGCCCTCCAGCCGCAAGGATAAAGAGGCGCAGACCGCTGTCACGGATTACCGGATTTTGGACAAGGCCGGGCGCAAATTCTGCCTGGCGGAGCTGCGGCCGCAAACGGGGCGTATGCACCAGCTGCGCGCGCATTGCCTGGCGCTGGGTACGCCGATTCTGGGTGATGAGGTGTATGGCGGCGTTTATTCCGAGCATTTTGCCCAGCAACTGCACCTGCACGCCCGTCGCCTCAGCTTTCCCCACCCTGAGGGCGGCAGCTTGACCGTGGAGGCCCCGCTGCCAAAACATATGCTGGATGGGCTGAACTATCTGGGCTTTCCGGCGCCCGAAGCCGCCCGGCCCGAGCGCAAAGGGCGGTGAACGCGGCTACATTTGCCCGGCCCAGCGCAGCGCGTCCACCTGCATCCGGTTAAAGGCGGAAACATCGCAGATATTCAAGGTTTCAAGCTGTGTTTGAAATGCCGTCATGCCCTCTGGCCCGTCCGCCTGTTCGGCGGCTTCCACCAGTGTCAGCAGTTCCCCCAATCGGCCTTCCCGGTGCAGCAAGGCGGCTTTCATAATACCGTCCAGCTCCAGAATTTTGATGATGGTCTCCAGCTCCACGCCGAACAGAACCGCTGAAAGGCTGAACATGCCCAGCATGAAGCCGTAAGGTTTCAGGGTGTGCTGCTGGCTGTGTTCGAGCAGCTCCTCAATCAGGCGTCCACGCACGATGGCGGCTTGCGCCAGCGGGTCGGCGGTCCAGGATTCAGACTCCTCGCGCATGAACATCATGATCTGCACGAGGCGGCTAAGCTGCAAGCGCCCCAGCAACAGAATGGCCTGCCGCGGCGTTTTCAGTTTTTCCAGCTTGAAATACGATGAGGAGTTCGCAAGCCGCATCATCCTGACCATGAATTCCGGGGCTTTTTTAATTTCATCCTCAATCTGCTCAATCTCGGCATCGGAGACGATGAGCTTGAGAAGTTTGAGCAGTTGCATGGCGGAAGGCGAAAGGCTGCGCCCCTGTATCATCGTGGGGCGGGCAAAATAATATCCCTGAAACAGCGTGAACCCCGCCGTCAGCAGGGCTTCATATTGTTCGCGATTGTCGATTTTTTCAGCCAGCAGAATTTTATTCTGTTCGCGGACACGCTGCGCGATGGAAAACAGATTGTCCATGTTCACGCCAAGCATATCCACCTTCACAATATCCACCACGGGCAGAATTTTGTGCAGCGCCTCGTCATCCTCCATCACATCGTCGATGGCAAAGCGAAACCCTGCCTCCCGCAAGGCCATGCAGCGGTTAATCACCGCTTCGGTTCGGGGCACTGTTTCCAATAATTCCAGCACCACCTTATCGGCGGGAAGAATCTCCAGCAGGTCGCTCAGCAGCAAATCCTCGGAGATATTGATGAAGGCGGGTTTACCGTTCAGCGCCGTATCCACGCCAAGGGTCAGAAACGCATGTTGAATCACCGCCATGCTGGCGGACATGTCATCAGCAATCACCGCGTGGTTTTCAGTGCTGCTTCGAAACAGAAGTTCGTAGGCAACCAGCGTTTGCCGCTCATTCAAAATCGGCTGCCGCGCCAGAAAATATTCCTGCCCCTTCATGGTGTGCTTGGCTTTTGGGCATACGGCAGCAACAGGGTATTATTTATGTTGAAGCCCGTTCTGTTGTTTGTAAGATGCATGTTTCGTACTCCACCCCCTGCCGGCGGATGCGATTAAAACATTAACAAGCTTACAGGCGGTTAAGTCCGGGCTGGGATGGAATCTTGTGCAAAACCCTGCCACATCTGGGTCATGCGCCGATGGATTAGATCTCTTCTGTGCCTTTGCCTCGCCCTTTGCGGCACCGCCGCGCAAGGCGCAGACCCGGTGAAATATGATGTGAATTTCGCCCCATCAGGCAGCGAGCAGCTGGACGGGCTGATAAAACAAACCTCCAGCCTTCTCTCCCTGCGCACCAGGTTGCCGCCAGCCCCGTTCGCGCTCATTGGCCGGGCCAGGGCAGACGAAACCCAGTTCGTGAACGTGCTGCATTCGCTGGGGTATGATGCTGGCAAAGCCACCATCACCATAGATGGCATGGCGCTGAACGACCCAGCTTTGCTGGAGCATTTAAACCAGCTTCCCACCGCCACCCCGGCCAAGGTGAGGGTAACAACCCAAAAGGGGCCGCTGTTCAGGCTTGGCCAGGTGAGCATCACCGGCCTGCCACCGGGCTTTCAGGCGCGCCCTGGCATCCGCGCCGGGCAGGTGGCCAATGCTGCGCCAATTCTGGCCGCGAGCGCCAAGCTTACGGCAGATTTGCGTAATGCGGGCTATGGCTTCGCAACTGTAACCCCGCCTTATGCGGTGGCCAGCCTGCCCAGCCACACGCTGGATGTTTCCTACACCGTCACCCCGGGCCCGCGGGTGGACATCGGCCCCATCACCTTCTCCGGACTCACCCGCACAGATCCTGACTTCCTGCGGCGCCATATCGCCCTGCGCCCCGGTCAGCGTTATTCAGACACTTCATTGCAGGCCGCGCGGGAGTCCCTGCTGGGGCTCGGCGTGTTCTCCTCCGTAGCCCCCGTGCCCGCCACAACGGCCATAAACGGGCAGGTGCCGGTTGTGTTCCATGTGGTTGAGCAGAAGCGCCACGCTGTTTCGCTTTCTGGCGCCTACGCCACGGATACCGGCTTTACCATCGGCACCAGCTGGGAAGACCGGAATGTTTTCCGCCATGCCGAAACACTCACCCTCTCGGTTGCCGCGAACGGGCTGGGCGGCACCGGCACCACCGCGCCGGGCTATGACATAAAGGGCGTGTTTACCAAGCCGGATGATTATGCCCGCGGGCAAACGCTCACCCTCTCGGCCGAGGGGCTGAAGCAATCCCTCATCGCGTATGACCGCACGGGCATTCTGCTCGGCGCGTCGCTCTCGCGCCCCATCACCCCAACCACCACCATCACCTACGGCCCCAGCTTCATCAGTGAGCGTGTGAAACAGGAAGGCATCATCCGCACCTATGTGCTGGCGCAATTCCCCGTCAGTTTTGCCTGGAACACCACTAACTCCC
>JAKBCD010000162.1 GCA_021808205.1 Pseudomonadota bacterium
GCCACACGGCTCAAGCTCGCGGGCACCGTGAGTGCCAAGAAAGAGCGCATCACCCGCACCGGCAGCCGCATGATGTGGCTCACATTGTCGGACATGCTGGGCAGCTTCGAGGTGACGCTTTTCTCCGAGGTGCTTAACCGCTCCCGTGAGATCCTGGCCGAAGGCACCGCCCTGCTCGTCATCGCCGATGCGAAAATGGACGGCGAATCGCTGCGGATCACCGCCACGGATGTTACCCTGCTGGACGACGCCGCGCGCAACGCAGGCGCGGGTTTGAAAATCTGGCTGGACCGAGAGGAGGCTATTCCTTCGCTTAAGGCGTTGTTCGAGCGCGAAGGCCGCGGCAAGGGGTGCATCATCCTGGTGCCCAAAACCGGCGCTCCAAAGCGGCTGGAAATGCGCTTGCCCGGCGGTTTCAACGTCTCCCCGCGCCTGGCCCAGGCCGCCAAGCTGGTGCCGGGGGTGGAACTGGTCGAGGACGCCTGAACAAACCCCGCCCCGCCTTGGGCTTGACGCTCGCAATTTCAGGGCGATGATGTCGCTGCCAAACTGGGGGCGAATGTGCCTTGCTTTTCCCGCCGCGCGCTGCTTGCCACCTCCACCGCCTTTATCGCCTGCAGTGCTGCGGATGCCGCTGGCAGATACACAAGCCCCCGGCCCATTCGCATCGGCAATGGCCCGCCCACAGCACCCATCCGGCCGGTGCATGAGATGCTTTACGGCCAGCTTGTCATCGACCCGTACCGCTGGATGGAATCGGAGGACGCCGAATGGCGCGCCTATACCCAGGCCGAGGGTGATTATGCCAACGCCGTGCTGGAAAAAATTCCAAGCCGGGGCAAGCTGGCCGCCGCCATCGCCAAAAACTCAGAATCCGTCACCCTCGTCGATTCACTGCAAATCGCGGGGGATCTCATCTTCACCCAGCGCCGCCCGCCAGGTGCTGCCAACAGCCAGCTTTACGTGCGCAACAATCTCGCCACCGCCGACCGGCTGCTCATCGATCCCGCCCAGTTCTCCGCCCCTGGCACCCATGCCGCACTGGATTGGTGGGCAGCCTCGCCGGATGGCGCCGCCGTCGCCTTCGGCATCTCTCAGGGTGGCTCAGAACATTCCGTGCTGCATGTGCTGGAAACCGCTACCGGCAAAGTCTCGCCGCTCGCCATCACCCGCACAGACGACGCCTCGCCAAGCTGGCTGCCGGATGGAACGGGCTTCTTCTACAACCGCTTTCAGGACGTCCCGGCAGACAGCCTGCATTACGAGGAAAATTCCAGCGCCTGCTTGCATCTTCTGGGTCAGGACCCGGCCGCGGATAAACGCCTGATCGGCCCTGGCATCCAAACCGGCATTCCCCTCACCCCCATCGACGAACCCGCAATTTTCGCAACCCCTGGCTCGGATATCCTCATCGCCGAAATCTCGTCGGGCGTGCAGAACGAGGTCTCGCTGTTCACGGCAAGCCTGCGCGCCACCCTGGCGGGTCAGCCAATCTGGACGCGCATCTGCGCCCCGGCGGATCAGGTGACGGATTTCACCGTGCGCGGCGCGGAGATTTTCCTGCTCACCCATAAACACGCGTCGCATTACCGCGTGGTGAAGGTTACCGCCGCCAGGCCGCAAATATCCGACGCGAAGCTGGCGGTGCCGCAGAGCCGCGCTATCATCCGCACTCTCGCCGCCGCGCAGGACGGCGTTTACCTGCTGGACTACAATGCCGGGCTGGGAGGGCTGCGCCGGCTAGGCCTGGACGGCAAGCTCACCGCCCTGCCATTGCCCTTTACCGGTGCCATAGACGAGGGCAGTTTTTACGCCGACACGCAACACCAGGGCGCTTGGTTTCAGCTGCAAGGCTGGGTCCGCCCCGCGACCATCTGCCAGGCCCATGCCAATGGCCAGGTGAGCCAAACCGGCCTTGCCCCGCAGCCGGATATCGACGTCTCGCCCTATACCTCGGAGGAAATCCTCGCCCCGGCGCGGGACGGCGCGCGGGTGCCGCTCTCCATCATCTACCGCAAGGGGCTGCAGCGCAACGGCACCGCCACATTGCTGATGGAAGCCTATGGCGCCTATGGCATCTCGCTGGACCCTGATTTCATGGCCCGCTGGCTGCCCTTTCTGGACGAGGGAGCGGTATTCGCCGTGGCGCATGTGCGCGGCGGCGGCGAAATGGGCGAGGACTGGCACCTCGCCGGGCAGAAGGCGACCAAATATCACAGCTGGCAGGATGCCGAAGACTGCGCCTTGCACCTCGTCAATCTCGGCTACACGTCGCACCGCAGCATCGGCGTTATCGGCGGCTCGGCCGGCGGAATCACCGTGGGACGGCTGCTGACGGAACGGCCAGCACTTGCCGCCGTGGTCATTTCCATGGTGGGTGTTTCAAATCCGCTGCGCAGCGAGTTCTCCCCCAACGGCCCGCCCAACATCCCTGAATTTGGCAGCGTCAAAACCGAGCGCGGCTTTCACGATCTGCTCGCAATGGACGCCTATCAGCATGTGCATGACGGGGTGGATTACCCTTCCGTGCTGCTGACCACCGGTCTGCACGACCCGCGCGTCTCGCCCTGGGAAGCCACCAAGATGACCGCGCGGCTACAGGCCGCCACCGCCAGCCAAAATCCCGTGCTGCTGCGGGTGGAGGCCGATGCCGGGCACGGTTTTGGTTCAACCCGCGCCCAGCGCGTGCAGGAAACCACCGATCTCATGGCCTTCACCCTCTGGCGCACCGGCCATCCCGGCTTTCAGCCTCGAAGCTGAACCAGGATGCGCTGCGCGCCCGGGTTTCCAGAGCAATCGTAAGGAGCGGGCGATTCAGCCTTCAGGTTCGTTTGCATCGCGAACGAGCCCGGAACCATCGCGCTCCAGAAACCCGCGCGAGAGTTCATGGTAAAGCGGGCGCGGGCAGACCAGCCGCGAGGCACCCAGCCCCAGCATGGCCGCGACCATCACCGGAATCACTGAATTGGTGTTGCCGGTCATTTCCAGGATGATCACGAAGGCCGTCATCGGCGCCTGCACCACGCCAGCAAAATACCCGGCCATGCCCAGCAATGCACCCAGGCTGGCGGCATGCCCGCTGGTTCCGGCGATCCACGCCCCAAGCCCCGCCCCCACCGAGAGCGACGGCGCGAAGATGCCGCCCGGCACTCCGGAAACAGCGGTGATCAGCGTGGTCAGGAACTTCGCAGGCCAGAAATACCAATGCGGGGCAACACCTTCCACCGCCGCACGCGCGGTCTGGTAGCCAGTGCCAAAACTGTCACCATGGGTGGCAATGCCAATGGTCGCGACCAGCAGCCCGCAGCAAAGCGGGTAGATCAACCGCCGATTTTTCGGGCCAGCCGCCATCCAGCCGCGCGCCCAGGCGCCAATATCCATCATCAACCGGCTGAACAGCCCGCCCAGAAGCCCCCCGGCCGAGCCGCAAAACGCAGTTAGCACCCAGCCACTCAGCCCCTCGACGGCGGGGTTGCTGGCACCGAAATAGGTGTAGTTGCCGGTCAACCCCAATGAGACGAGACCGCTGATGATCACCGTGGTCAGCACCAAGCCGTTGGTTCTCACCTCGAAACTACGGCTCATTTCCTCGATGGCGAACACCACCCCCGCCAGCGGCGCATTGAACGCGGCGGCAATGCCCGCGGCGGATCCTGCCAGGATCAACCCACGCTCGTTCTGTAAGCCGCGCATGCGCGCCACTTGCAGCATGATGGCAGCCCCCACCTGCACGGTTGGGCCTTCGCGCCCCACCGAGGCGCCGCAGAACAACCCCACCACCGTCAGCCCAATCTTGGCAATGCACATCCGCACCGAAAGCAGGCGGCGCCGGGCGATGCCACGCGGCAACTGCCTGGCCGCGATGGCCTGCGGAATGCCACTGCCCTGCGAGCCGGGGAACACGCTGGCCGCCGCCCAGGCGCAGAACAGAAAGCCGAGCGGCGTGATCAGCATCGGCACTTCCCAGAACCGGAAAAACACGCGGAAGAACACTGCCTCTGCGCCATCCGCCGCGCGCGCGAACAGCACGCTCACCGCGCCCACCGCGAGAGCGCCGCTCCAGAACGCCAGCCGCCGCCGCCAGATCCGGCCCGCCAGATGCGGCAAACGCCGCACCGGCGCCCTCAGCCTGCTTTTCAACCTCTTGCCTCCTCCTGCCAACGCCGCTAGTAAGCCCGGCACGGATATGGGCACATAGCTCAGCGGTAGAGCACCACCTTGACATGGTGGGGGTCACAGGTTCAATCCCTGTTGTGCCCACCATATCCGTTTTTTATTTGCGAAATCATTGGGTTATCTTTGCATCTCCCGTATTGGGATGGCACCGGGCAAAGCTGCCCCTGTCCGCCCGCGCGGCTAATAGCCTTGACTGCAAAACAATCCCGGCCCATTTGGGCGCCAGATTTCCTTTTCTCAGCTGAGGTGTGTTTGTCCAAGGAAGATATGATCGAATTCAGCGGCATGGTGACCGAGCTGCTGCCCAACGCCATGTTCCGCGTTAAGCTGGATAATGAGCACGAGATTCTAGCCCATACCAGCGGCAAGATGCGCAAAAACCGCATCCGCGTTCTGGCCGGGGACCGCGTGAATGTCGAAATGACTCCCTACGATCTCACCAAGGGTCGGATCACATTCCGTTTCAAATAATCCTGGCTTCGGCCAGCCCGCGCCGCTTGGCGCTGCTGCGGCAGATCGGTATCGAACCAAACTGGATCGCCGCCCCTGAGATCGACGAGACACCCCGGCCAGGCGAGCTGCCCAGGGCTTACGCGCGCCGGATGGCGCTTGAAAAACTCAGCCAAACGCCGGATGCCTTCGTCATCGCGGCCGATACCGTGGTAGCGGTCGGCCGACGCATCCTGGATAAAACCGAATCGCGTGAAGAAGCCGAAAAATATCTGCGCCTGCTCTCGGGGCGCCGCCACAAGGTGCACAGCGCCGTGGCCGTGGCCGCCCCCGATGGCCGCATATCCTGCCGTGTGGTCGATTCAACGGTGGGTTTCGCTAGGCTGGATGAACAACAATTGCGCGCCTATGTGGAAAGCGGGGAATGGCAGGGCAAGGCGGGCGGCTACGCCATCCAGGGTCTGGCCGCCAGCTTTGTCGATTTCCTCTCCGGCTCCTATTCCGGCGTGGTCGGGCTGCCCTTGCATGAAACCAGCGCGCTGTTGCGCGGTCTCGGCTGGCATTGATCGCCGTTTCCACCAAAGCCGCGCTGGTGCGCATCGCCCTGCTGCGCGGCGATGAGCTGGCGGAATTCCACCTCTGGAACCGCAACGCGCCGGATGGCGTGGGCGATCTTTATACCGGCCGGGTGGACGCGGTGGAAAAAGCCCTGGCCGGCTGTTTCGTTGCCCTGGGCGGCGATGTCTCAGGCTTTCTGCCAGACAGCGCCGGGGCGAAGCACCTCACCATCGGCGAATATATCAGCGTGCGCGTCACCCGAGCCGCGCAAGGCGGAAAGGGCCCTCGCCTCGCGCTGGCAAAAGTACCGCCGCGCGGCTCTCCTGGTCTTCTCACCCCCGGCCCCGGCCCCCTGACGGAGCTGGCGCAAC
>JAKBCD010000163.1 GCA_021808205.1 Pseudomonadota bacterium
TACCTGACCGCGCTGAACCGTTTAACGCAGCCGCCATGCGGGTGGAACAACAACGCGGCGCTCAGCACAGCCGCAACAATAGATCCTCCAACGCCCTGGATTGGAGCGCGGCATTAAACCGCGCCTGCACATGCACCCGCGCTGCCTCGCCCATCCGCAAGCCCAGATCCGGGCGCGCCAAAAGCCGCGCCAGAGCATCCGCCAAAGCCGCCGCATCGCGAGCGGGGAAAATCACCCCGGTCTCCTCAGGCACCACCAGCCCTTCAACCCTGGCCTCGCTGGAAGCCACCACCGGCACGCCCAACCCCATCGCCTCCATGGCCACGCTCGGCAGCCCCTCAGATTCCCCGCCAGCGGTAATCACACTGGGCACACATAACAGCCGCGCCCCAGCCAGCGCGGCGCGCACCTCATTCTGGTTTTGCCAACCCATAAAACGCAGCCCTGGCACAGAAGCCGCCGCCTGCGTTGTCTCAGCATATAAAGGCCCATCGCCAATCAGCGTCAGCGGCGCCTCGCAGCCTTGTGCGCGCAGCCGCCGCATGGCCTCGATCAGCACGGGGATCCCCTTCATTTCCGCAAACCGCCCGATGAATAGCACCCCCTCTCCCGCCGCCACGCGCGGCACAGGGCTTATCATGTCGGTGCCAATTGGTAGCGTGTGGGTTTTTTCCGCCGGAAAACCGCGTGCCAGCAGCCTCTCCCGCGCATTCTGTGAAATGCAGACAAACGCGCCAGCCTCGGCCTTTAGCCGCTCCAGCCGCAGCCGGAACACGGAGGGCACGGGAAACCAGCGATAGTAGGAGGCTTTGTCCACCTCGCTGCCATGGAACGTCACCACCAACGGCACCCCCAATGCCCGCGCCAGCGGCAAAGCCAGCGCCCCACCCCGCCCGAACTGCGCATGCACACACACAGGGGATAGTTGCCGGAACCGCTCCAGCCCCGGCACCAGGCCAAACTGCTTGTAAACCAGCCCTTGCGCGCCGGTGAGTAACGGCCCCAGCGCCATGCCTTCCGGTAACGGCCCAGGCTGCCTGTGCCGCCCCACCCAAAGCGGCGAAAGCCGGGAGAACCCGATATATTGCCGGCGCAGAAACGCCACCTCGGACGGAGGAAACAGCCTGTCCCGATAGGCGAGGAGCACGCGTTGTTCAGCCATAACCCGGCTTTGGCGCAGGCTTTGCTGCAGCGCAAGGCAAATTTGCCCGTTTGGCTGAACAGGGTTAACAACCCCGCACCCTAACCTATTTATCGGAACCCTGATGCAGGACAGCAAACTCAGGCAAATTGCGCTGCTGGCCACGCTGCTTGTGCCGCTGGGGCTGCTGCATGCCTTCGTGCTGACGGAGATCTGCATCGCCGTTACAGATGTGCTGTTTTTAATCCACTGCCTCACCACCAGGGATTTCTCCTGGGTGCGCCGGGGCTGGGTAAAAATCGCGCTGCTCTGGTGGGTCTGGCTGCTGCTCTGTTCCACGCCACTGCCCTGGCCGGGCTTCGGCTCGGCCGGATGGCAGATGGGTTTTGTGCAGGCCTTCGTCGTCATCCGGCTGATCCTGTTCACCGCCGCCTTGCAGGATTGGGTGCTTACCACGCCGCAAAGCCGCCGCGTCGCGGCTGTTATGATTTCCCTCTCGGCACTCTGGATCGGCATCGAAGCCTGGCAGCAATATCTCACTGGGCGGAATATTTTCGGTAATCCTCGCTGGGGCGACGGCTCCCTCACCGGGCCATTCTGGAAGCCGCGCGCGGGCGCGCTCTATGCCCATCTCCTCTACCCCGCCATGCTACCGACGGTGGCGGCCCTGCTCGGCTCTTCCCGGCGAACGCGCTATTTCCAGGGCTTGGCCCTGGCGGTGGCGGGCATCGTCACCGCGGTGCTTATCGGCCAGCGCATGGGCGTGGTGCTGGCGGTGGTGGGGCTCGCCGTCGCGTTCATTTATCTGCCCCGGCTGCGGCTTCCCGCCGCCATCGCGGCCATGGCGGCTGCGGCTTTCCTGCTGGCCACGCCCATCCTCTCGCCCGCAACCCACCGCAAGCTGGTGGGCGAGACGGATCGGAACATGAGCCATTTCTCCCAAAGCCCCTATGGCGAACTTTACACGCGGGGAACGGTGATGGGCCTGCAATCCCCCTGGCATGGTTGGGGCTATAACGGCTTCCGGGAAGACTGCCCGCAGCCGCGCTTCGATGGCGGATTGCCGGCACTGCATATCCCGCCCACGCAGCTAGGGCTGGGTGCCTGCAATCTGCATCCGCATAATTACTACATCCAATCCTTCACGGATGCCGGGCTGCCAGGGCTGGTTCTATTCATGCTGCTGGCAATTTGGTGGCTGAAAGACCTGGCGGCGGGGCTATGGCGCCACCGCTCGCCCCGGCAGATCTCCGTGCTGGCGGGCGTCGCCACTTTTCTCTGGCCCATTGGCTCCACGGATGAATTTCCCACCCTTTATATACTCGGCTGGTTCTTCTTCCTGCTCGGCCTTGGCCTTGCCCTGAAACGGGAAAATGACTGAAGCCTCCGCCGCACCGCGCCTGCAAGCCTTGCGGGACGAGGTTTAAGCGTTACATCCTCTCCCAGAATCATGATTTGTGGGTTTTAAAAATGTCTGATCTCGTTCCTGTCACCGTCCTCACCGGCTATCTGGGTGCGGGCAAAACCACGCTGCTCAACAACATCCTCACCGGCACGCACGGCAAGAAATATGCTGTTGTCATTAACGAGTTCGGCGAGCTGGGCGTGGATAACGACCTCGTGGTGGATTCCGACGAGGAAGTGTTCGAGATGAATAACGGCTGCATCTGCTGCACTGTGCGCGGCGACCTCATCCGCATTATCGGCGGGCTGATGAAGCGTTCGGCCAAGCTGGACGGCATCATCGTCGAGACCACCGGCCTCGCCAACCCTGCCCCGGTGGCGCAGACCTTCTTTGTGGACGAGGATGTGAAGGCCAAAACCCGGCTGGATGCCGTAGTCACGGTGGTGGACGCCAAGCATTTCCTCAGCCGGCTGGAGGACAGCCCCGAAGCCGCCGACCAGGTGGCCTTTGCCGATGTAATCGTGCTGAACAAGCTGGATTTGGTGAGCAAGGAGGAACTTGCCACGGTGGAAGCCAGGATCAAATCCATCAACCCCTATGCCGAGATCAAAACCGCCACCAAGGGCGATGTGCCAGCAGACCAGCTGCTCGGCCTGGGCGCGTTCGATTTGAAGCGCGTGCTCGCCAATGTGCCGGATTTTCTCGAGGAAGACAGCCACACCCATAACGAGCACCTGACCAGCATCAGCCTCTCCACCGACAAACCGCTCTCGGCGGAAAAATTCAACGCCTGGATCGGCCATATTCTGCAAAGCCAGGGGCAGAATATTCTGCGCACCAAGGGTATTCTCTCTTATGAAGGCGAGAACAGGCGCTTTGCCTTCCAGGCTGTGCATATGATGGCGGATGGGGATTTTCTGGCGCCCTGGAAGCCTGATGAGAAGCGCGTCAGCCGCATCGTGTTCATCGGGCGGGATTTGAACCGCCCGCAATTGCGCCGCGGCTTCGAAAGCTGCGCGGCCGAGAGCAATATGCGTTTAGATTGACGCGGCGGCGTCAATCTAAACGCACGAAATTGCTCGCTCAAACGCAAAACTAGAGGGCGATCCACGCTTTAAAGCGTTATTCGGCGCGCTGCTCACCCACCAGCGCCCGCGCGAATTCCGTGGCGTCGAACGGGCGCAGATCAGCAATTTGTTCGCCCGTGCCCACCGCATGAATGGGCAACGAAAATTTCTCTGCCAGCGCCACGACAATGCCGCCGCGCGCGGAGCCATCCAGCTTGGTCACGATCAGCCCTGACAAATCCACCATCTCTTTAAAAATGCCCACCTGCGTCACCGCGTTTTGGCCGGTGGTGGCGTCCAAAGTTAGTAACGTGGCATGGGGGGCGGTGGGGTCCAGCTTGCGGATGACGCGGATGATCTTGCGCAACTCCTCCATCAATGCGGTCTTGTTGTGCAGCCGCCCGGCGGTGTCTATCAGCAGCACATCGGCCCCGGTTTTTTGCGCCCGGCTCAGTGCGTCATGCGCCAGGGAAGCAGGGTCTGTGTTCGCAGGCGCGGTGACAACCTCACACCCGGCACGGCTCCCCCAAACCTGCAACTGCTCCACGGCGGCGGCGCGGAACGTGTCCCCCGCTGCCAGCATTGGGGTGAGGCCCTGCTCACGGTAAACGGAAGCCAGCTTGCCGATGGTTGTGGTTTTGCCGGCACCATTCACGCCCACCATCAGGATCACATAGGGCTTGTGGCTCGTATCCAGCTCCAAAGGCCGGGCAACAGGAGCGAGGATTTCGGAAATCTCCGCCGCCAAAGTTTCGCGCACCTCCTCATCTGTGACTTCCTTGCCAAACCGCGTGGAGCGGAAGCCCTTGATGATGCGCGCTGCCACAGCGGGACCGAGATCGGCGGCGATGAGCTGTTCCTCCAGCTCTTCCAGCGCCTGATCATCCAGCTTGCGCTTGGTGAACACGCCGGTGATGCCGCCGGTGAGCTTGGCGGCCGAGCGGGAGAGGCCGGATTTCAGCCGGGAGAAAAACGAGGATACAGCCATTTTTTACAAAATCCCAGGCAGTTCGCCGGCAAAGGCGGCCTCGGCAGGGCCGCGCATCAGCACGTTGCCGGAGTCCGCCCAGGTGATGAGCAGCTCCCCGCCATCCATCTCCACGGTGGCGGAGCGACCGGTGAGGCCCCGGCGGCTGGCATTGACCAAAGCCGCGCAGGCGCCTGAGCCGCAAGCCAGGGTCAGCCCCGCCCCGCGCTCCCAAACCCGCAGGCGGATGCGCGAGGGGCTGTCGATCCGCGCAAAGCCGATATTGGCGCGCTCAGGGAAGAGGCGGTTTTTTTCCAGCATCGGGCCGATGGTCTCGATGGGTAGATGCTGGAAATCGTCGATAAAGAAGGTTGCGTGCGGGTTGCCCATGGAACAAGCCGCCGGGTCTGATACCGGGCCAAGGCTGAGTGGCAGATGCAGCGTATCGGCGGGGTGGGAGAGCGGAATGTCGCCCCATTCCAGATGCGGCGGCCCCATATCCACCTCAACTAGGCCAGGCCCCAGGATTTCGGATTTCAGCAGGCCCGAGATCGTGCGGATGCTTACCTCCCGCGCGCCGGTTTCCTCCGCCAGCAAGGCGGCCACACAGCGCGTGGCGTTGCCGCAGGCACCGCTCTCCGAGCCGTCGGCGTTCAAGATGCGCATGAAGGCATCCGCCCCGGCCTCGTCAGGCTCGATGATGATTAGCTGGTCGCAGCCCACGCCGCGCTGGCGGTCGGCAATGTGGCGCACGGTTTCGGGCGGCAAGGCCAGCTTGGTGGTGCGGCCATCCAGCACCACGAAGTCGTTGCCAGCACCGTGCATCTTCAGGAACGGGAGCGAAAGCATGACGCTTCCTTACCCTGCCGTGCCGGGCGCGGCAAACGCCCGGCACCCGGCACGTTAGTACATCGCGGAGGTGACGGAGCGCAGGTTACGTTCTTCCAGCGCCCT
>JAKBCD010000164.1 GCA_021808205.1 Pseudomonadota bacterium
CGAGCCGAGCGCGCCGATGCGCCGGTAGAGGCCAAGCCGCACCGGCAGATCCGCCACATAGGTTTCGGGGATGAGCACGGGCAGGCCGAGATTGATATTCGGCGTCCAGTCCCGCTCGACCTTCTGCTCCTGCTGGTTCTGGGCGCGCAGATCATTCACGGCATCCTCCAGCATCTGCTGGTAAAGCTCGATGCCGACTTCGCGGATATGGCCGGATTGCTCGTTGCCAAGCAGATTGCCGGCACCGCGCAGATCGAGATCATGGCTGGCGAGCGTGAAGCCCGCCCCCAGTGTGTCCAGCGTCTGCATTACTTCCAGGCGCTTTTCGGAGGCGGCGGAAAGCCGGTGATGCGGCGGCCAGGTGAGGTAGGCATAGCCACGCTGCTTGCCACGCCCAACGCGGCCGCGCAGCTGGTAAAGCCCTGCGAGGCCGAACATGTCCGCCCGGTAGATGATGAGCGTGTTCACGGCTGGCATGTCCAGCCCGCTTTCCACGATATTGGTGGCCAGAAGAACGTCGTATTTGCCTTCGCCGAACTCGGTCATCACCCGTTCGAGCTCAGTGGGGGCGAGGCGGCCATGCGCCATCACGGTGCGGATATCCGGCACGATCTCGCGCAGCCGCGCGGCCATGGGGTCGAGATCCTCGATCCGCGGCACCACGCAGAAAATCTGCCCGCCACGAAATTTCTCGCGGGCGATGGCTTCTTTAATCACCAGGCTGTCGAACGGCATGATGAAGGTGCGCACGGCGAGGCGATCCACCGGCGGGGTGGTGATGAGCGAGAGGTCCCGCACGCCGGTGAGGGCCAGTTGCAGCGTGCGCGGAATGGGTGTTGCGGTGAGGGTGAGCACATGCACGTCGGCTTTGAGTTCCTTTAGCCGCTCCTTATGCTTCACACCGAAATGCTGCTCCTCATCCACAATCAGCAGAGCCAGATCGGAGAAGGAAATGCCCTGCGCCATTATGGCGTGGGTGCCAACCACGATGGAAATTTTACCCGTGGCCAGCCCGGCTTTCACCAGTGCGGCTTCCTTGGGCGTGACGAGGCGCGAAAGCTGCGCCACCTTCACCGGCAGCCCGGCAAAGCGGGTAGAAAACACCCGGAAATGCTGCCGCGCCAGCAAGGTGGTGGGCACCACCACCGCCACCTGAGAGCCCGCCATGGCGGCAATGAACGCGGCGCGTAAGGCCACTTCAGTTTTACCAAAACCGACATCGCCGCAGATGAGGCGGTCCATCGGCCGACCGGTGGCGAAATCTTCCATCACATCGGCGATGGCCTTCGCCTGATCCTCTGTCTCGGTGTAGGGGAAACGGGCGCAGAATTCGGCGAAGGCGCCGTCATCGGCGGCCAGCAGCGGGGCCTCGCGCATCTGGCGCTCAGCCGCCAGGCGGATGAGCCCTGCCGCCATATCCTGAATACGGTTCTTCGCTTTGGCTTTGCGTGCCTGCCAGGAGGCACCGCCTAATTTGTCCAGCACAACGCCATCGCCTTCCTGGCCAAAGCGGGAGAGCAGATCGATATTCTCAACGGGCAGGAATAATTTGTCCCCGCCATCATAGATCAGCTTCAGGCAGTCATGCGCGGCACCGTTCACTGTGACGGTCTCCAGCCCTTCGTAGCGGCCAATGCCGTGGTCCTGATGCACCACGAGGTCGCCCGCCTCGATCTCGGTGGCATCCGCGATGAACTGGTCCGCGCGTTTTTTGCGCTTTGGCGGCCGGGCGATGCGGCTACCCAGCAGGTCCTGCTCCGCCACCACGGCCAGACGGTCGGTTAAGAAGCCGCGCTCCAGCGGCAGCACCGCCAAAGCGATGGTGCCGGGCGGCAGGGCACGGGCTTCATCCGCCGAGGCGATGGGCCGGGCGGGCGAAATGCCGTGTTCCTTCAGCATCAGCGTCAGGCGTTCGCGGGAGCCGAAGCTCCAGGCCGCCAGGATGATGGTGCGGCCGGAATTGGCCCATTTGCTTTTCAGATCGGCGAATGTTTCAAACGCGGCGAGTTGCTGGCCGATAAGAATGGGGGCCGGGCGGCCGCCGATTTCCACACCATCCGCCGCACCTTCAGGTTTGGTGAACGGCGAGAAACTAAAGCATGGCCCTTTGGCCAGGGCGGTTTCCCAGCCTTCCCGGTCCAGATAGAGCATGCCGGAGGGGATGGGCCGAAAAATGGGCTCCCCCGCGCGGGGCGGCAGCCGGCGCTCGGCATAATGGTCCGCGATCAGCTCGAGCCGCGCCTCTATGGCGGCTTCAGCCTGGTGGTCCAAGCTAACGGAAGCGTTGGGGACATAGTCGAAGATTGTCTCCATGCTCTCGGTAAAGAGCGGGAGATAATGCTCGGCCCCCGGATGGCGCCTGCTTTCAGAGATGGAGACGTAAAGCGGCTCCTCCACCGCCTTGGCCCCGAACAGCTCGCGCCAATTGGTGCGGAAGCGGGCGACGGAAGCTGTGTCCAGCGGCAGTTCCGAGGCCGGGTGGAAATCCAGCCGGGGAATGGCCTCGCCGGAGCGTTGGGTTTCGGGGTTGAAAAGGCGGAGGCTCTCAATCTCGTCCCCGAACATGTCGATGCGCACGGGCTGGCTGGCCCCGGCGGGAAATACATCGAGGATTCCGCCACGGAGCGAAAACTCGCCCGCATCCATCACCATGCCGGTACGGCGGTAGCCATCGGCCTCCAGAAACGCGGCGATGTCAGGCAGGGAAACGCTCTCGCCCTTGGCGAGGCTCAAGCCTGCCCCAGCCAGGGCTGAGCGGGGGGTGACCTTCTGCAAAGCTGCATTAACGGTGGTGAGCACGATGCGTTTCTTGCCGGGCTCCGCCTGCAGGCGGCTCAACGCCGAGATACGCTCGGCCACCAATGCGCCGTTGGGGGAAACACGGTCGTAAGGCAGGCAATCCCAGGCCGGAAAGGAGATGATTTCGATCTCCGGGCCGAAGAAGGCGATTTCCTCGGCAAGGGCGGCAAGGCGCGTATCATCACGCGCGATATGCAACACCGGACCGTCATGTTCACCCAGCCGGCGCACCAGCACCAGGGCGTCCACGCCTTCCGGCGCGCCGTAAACCGGGATCATTTGCGCGTTATTTCCTCAGCGCGTTTCAGCGCCGCCTCGCGGACGCGTCGCAGCATCGGGCTGTCAGCATGGGCTGGGATCGGCTTGCGCCCCGTCAGCCAGTCCGCCAGCTCGGCATCGGGAAATTCCATCACAGCTTCGATCTCATCAAGTTCCCGCTCGGACATGGTGGCAATTTGAGCCCGGACGAAGCCTCCGATCATCAGGTCGTTCTCATAGGTGCCGCGGTGGTTCGCGCGGTAGAACAGCTTTTTGCGGCGCGCATCCAGGAGCGCGTTCTGGTCTTCGGTCATGACAGCTTGCGGTATAGGTGGGGTTTGGCCAAGAGTTAAGCCCGTGACCGCTGAAATTTTACTGCCTCTGCGTGCGCCGCTTTCCACCCTGCCCGGCCTTGGCCCCAGGCTCTCAGCCCTCATGGCCAAGCTGGTAGGCGGGGAGAGCGTGCGGGATGTGCTGTTTCATCTGCCCATCGAGTTTATCGACCGGCGGGCAACGCCAAAACTGGCTGAGGCGCGGTCTGGAGGGGTGGCAACCTTGCGGGTGGAGGTGGTGCGCCACGAGGACCCGGCGCGGAAGGGCCAGCCCTGGCGTGTGGTGATTACCGATGGCTCGGGTTTTGCCGAGATCGTGCTGTTTCATGCAGCCCGGCTTTCGCAATTCCCGGTGGGGGCGCGGTTGATTGTCGCGGGCAAACTGGAGCGGTTTCAGGACCGGCTGGTGATGGCGCACCCAGACCAGGTGGCGAGCATTGCCCAGGAAAAAGACTTTCCGTGGATAGAGCCCATCTGGCCGCTGGCGGCAGGCATTACACCGCGCACCATGCGCAAGGCGGCATTGGGGGCGCTGGCGCGGCTGCCGGAATTTGCCGAATGGCAGGATAAAACCATTCTGGCCCGGCGCGGCTGGCCAGGTTTTGACGCAGCGTTGCGGGCGCTACAGGCACCTTCTGGCGTGCCCGACGGCAAGCCGCGTGAGCGCCTTGCCTATGACGAGTTGCTGGCGCGCCAGATAGCCTTTGCGCTGGTGCGCGGGCGCCGGCGCAGGCAGGAAGGGCGGGCCATGACCGGCGACGGGCGGCTGCGGGCCGTAAGCTTAAAAAAATTCGGCTTTGAACCAACCGCCGGGCAGCTACGGGCGCTGGCGGAGATTGACGCGGATATGGCCGCCCCGCACCGGATGCGCCGCCTGCTGCAAGGCGATGTCGGCTCCGGCAAAACGCTTTTGGCGCTGCTGGCCTGTTTACGCGCGGTGGAGGCTGGCGCGCAGGCGGCCATTATGGCACCGACGGAAATTCTGGCGCAGCAGCATTTTGCAACGTTCAAGCGGCTCTCACCGGTGCCGGTGGCGCTGCTGACCGGCAGCGTGAAGGGCGCCGCGCGGCGGCAAATTCTGGAAGGGGTGAAAGATGGCTCGGTTCCGATTCTCATCGGTACCCACGCGATTTTCCAGAAGGACGTGACGTTTCACGATCTCGGTTTTGCGGTGATCGACGAGCAGCATAAATTCGGCGTGGACCAGCGCCTGGCGCTGGGGGCCAAGGGCGAGATGGTGGATTTGCTGGTGATGACCGCAACGCCCATTCCACGCACCTTGCTGCTCACCCATTGGGCGGAAATGGATGTCTCCAGGATAACCGACAAGCCGCCAGGCCGCGGCAAGGTGATAACCACCACCCACCGCCTGTCTGATCTGCCGAAAGTGGAGGACGCGATTGCCCGCGCGATTGCGGCGGGTGGCAGAGTCTATTGGGTTTGCCCGCTGGTTTTAGAATCCGAAACGCTGGACATTACCGCCACCGAGATGCGCTTTGCCGAGCTATACCGCAAATTCGGGACCGAGGTGACGATGGCGCACGGCCAGATGGAGGCTTCCACCCGCGATGCAGCGCTTCGGGAGTTCGCAGCGGGAACCAAGAAAATTCTTGTCGCCACCACGGTTATCGAGGTCGGGGTGGATGTGCCGGAAGCGAATGTGATGGTGATCGAGCACGCGGAGCGTTTTGGCCTGGCGCAATTGCATCAGTTGCGCGGGCGGGTGGGGCGTAGTGCCGCCAAAAGCTTTTGCCTGCTGCTGCATGAAGACAAAATAGGCCTGACCGCGCGGCGGCGGCTTTCGACTTTACGCGATACCGACGACGGATTTCTAATCTCGGACGAAGATTTTCGCATACGCGGGCATGGTGAATATCTGGGCACCAAACAATCCGGCCTGCCCGGCTATAGGCTGGCGGATGCGGAGCGAGACGAAGAATTACTGGTGATGGCACGCCAGGATGCGGTGATGACACTGCAACACGACCCCAGGCTGGAGGGCGAGCGCGGGAAAGCTTTAAGGGTTTTGCTTAATTTGTTCGACCAGCGCGATGCGATTTCAACCGTGAATGCAGGATAGAGCCATAATGGCTTCCTACCCCACCACGCC
>JAKBCD010000165.1 GCA_021808205.1 Pseudomonadota bacterium
GAGATCAAAAAGGCTGCCAGCGCTCTGGCCGTGGTGCTGCACGACCATATCATCGTCGGCAATGGAAGCTGGCTGAGCTTTCGCAAGACGGGGCTGTTATGAGGCCCAGCCCGTGAGCACCGCCATGTGCAATTGCGCCGCCATGCGGCCATTTTCCTGGGGCAATGTGGCCAGAGCTGCGGCAAACAGCGCCCGGGGCGGAATGGTGCGGCTGCGCCCGGCCAGGGCATTTGTCTCGCCGGCGGCACGGAGATCATGCAGCAGGGCCAGCGGGTTGGCGTACAGGAACTGCAACGCCTCAAGGTCTGCGACCGGATGCGTGAAGCCTGCACGCTGGAGCAGCCCGGCGCAGTCCCGCAGATCCGGGAAGGGTGATACCCGCGGGCTGACCCGGCCGGTGAATTGTTCCTCAGCCTCCAGCAATGCCAACCGGAGCGCGTGCAATGTGCCCAGCACCGGCAGGCTGGCCAGCAGCAGCCCGCCTGGCCGCAGGGCGCGGCGAAGCTGGATGAGGGCGCCGGGCAGATCGTCCAGAAAATGCAGTGAAAAAGGCGCCAGGATTACATCGTATGCCTCTGGCGCCAGGCCGAAATCCGCCGGGCCAGGCAGAAGAATAGGGCGGCCGCCGGCGAGGCTGGCCATGGCGGGAGAAAAATCCGCGCTGTCCACCAGCATTCCGCGCGCGGCCAGCTGCGGGGCCAGGGCGCCGCGCCCGCCGAAATCCAGGGCACGCGCAAAGCGCGTGGTGGTATCGTCCAGCCGGTCCAGCAGGCGTTCGGCCAGATCCTCCAGAACGGGACGAACAGAGGCGAGACGGCGCGCCGCCCTGGTTCGGTGTTTCACCATCGCGTCAAAGTCAAAGATGTTCTGCACATGAAGCCCCTGTTGCGCTGGATTCTGGATAGCGTTTTGCCACCTTCCTGTCTCGCGTGCAGCGAGATGGTTCAGGCGGATGGGCAGCTATGCCTGAAATGCTTCGGCAGCGCGAATTTCGTGACAGCACCTTTGTGCGATTGCTGTGGCGTGCCGCTGCCCTTTACGGAAGATGGCACCAAAGCCGAACTATGCAGCGCCTGTGAGACGTCGCCCCCGGCTTTTGCAATGGCCCGCGCCGCGCTGCGTTATGATGACACAACCAAGAAAATGATCCTGCCGTTAAAATATGGCGACCAGAGCGAAGCCGCAGCGGGCCTGGCGCGGCTGATGCGCCGCCCCGGCGAGGCGATGCTGCAATCGGCGAATCTGCTGGTGCCGGTGCCGCTGCACGCGGCCAGATTGCGCCAGCGCCGCTACAACCAGGCGGCGGTTTTGGCGATTGCACTGGCCAGGCTTACCGGCCGGCCGCTGGGGCTGGATGCGCTGCGCCGCTGGCGGGCAACCCGAAGGCTGGAGGGTTTGAGCGCGGTGGAACGCCGGGAAGAGCTTGCGGATGCCATATCGCTGAAGCGGGGGGCGGAGGTGGCGGGCAAGCGCGTACTGCTGATTGACGACGTTATGACAACCGGTGCAACCGCGCATCAATGCGCCAAGGCGCTACGAGAGGGAGGCGCCGCGCGGGTGGATGTGCTGACCCTGGCGCGCGTAGCTGACCCGCGTTTGGAATAGATACACCTTGCATTCGGCAAACGCTCGGCTATTTGTTCGAGGAAATGCCCGATATCGAAATTTATACCCAGCCTTATTGCCCATATTGCGCGCGTGCCGTTGCGGTGCTGGAGCGCAAGGGGGCGAGCTTTAAGGAAATTAACGCGCCGCACGGTACTGAAGAGCGCGAGGAAGCGATCCGGCGCTCAGGCGGGCGCACCTCTGTACCGCAGATTTTCATTGATGGTCGCCATGTTGGCGGATGCGACGACCTGCTGGCGCTGGAACGCGCCGGCGAGCTGGATGCGCTGCTGGTTCCATGATCCATTATCAGCTCCGTTGTGACGCAGGCCATGAATTTGATGGCTGGTTTAAGGACAGTGCCGGCTTCGAGGCGCAGGCGGCGTCTGGCTTTGTGGCCTGCCCGTCTTGCGGCAGTGTGGATGTTGCAAGGGCGTTGATGGCGCCCGCCATTCCGCGCAAGGGCGGTGAGATTGTCCTGGCTGAGCCACCGCCAACCGCTGCGGCGCCACAGGCCGCCGGTGGCGCGCTGCCGGATTCCGTGCGCGTGGCCTTGCAGAAGCTGCGCGAAGAGGTTGAGAAGAACTGCGATTATGTCGGCGCTGATTTTGCCGAGGAAGCGCGGCGGATTCATTACGGTGAAGCGGCGCCACGCGGTATTTATGGCCAAAGCTCTGAAGAGGATGCTGAGGCGCTGGCCGAAGATGGTATCGCTTTTGCCCGCATCCCCTGGGTGCCGCGTAACGACAGCTGAGCTATGCGGAAGATTATATTCTCCGCGGATGATTTCGGCCTGACCCAACCCGTGAACGAGGCGGTGGAGCAAGCCTGCCGCGAAGGCTGCCTGACCCAGGCCAGCCTAATGGTGGCCGCCCCTGAGGCGGCGGACGCGGTGCGCCGGGCCAAGACCCTGCCGGGGCTGAAGGTAGGGTTGCATCTGGTGCTGGTGGATGGCGATTCACTGCTGGGGCACGCCCGGCTGCCGCACATCACCGGGCCGGACGGACGGTTTTCCACCAACCAGGCGGCTCTGGGGGTGCGCTATTTCTTTTCCCCCGCCGCGAGGCGCGAGCTGAGGGCGGAGATTGAGGCGCAGTTTGCCGCCTTTGCCGCCACGGGGCTGGCACTGCACCATGCCGATGCGCATAAGCATTTCCTGCTGCATCCCACCATCGGCCGGATGATGATCGAGGTGGGAAAGCGTTACGGGCTGAAGCGCATTCGCGTGCCCGCCGAGCCGCCGTCCATTATGGCGGCGCTGGGCGAGCGGGTGGGGTTTGGCGACCGCGCGCTTTATGCCTGGACGAAGCTGCTGCGGCATCAGGCACGTGGGTTGGAGGTGCCGGACCAGGTGTTCGGCATCAAATGGTCAGGTCATATGACCCGCGAGAAGATAGAGCGCCTGCTGCCGCTCGTGCCCCAGGGCCGCACCGAGATTTACACCCATCCCGCCACACGCCGCGACGAGGCGCTGATGAAGCTCATGCCAGGCTATGAGCATGTGGCGGAGTTTGAGGCGCTACTTGCCGATCATCACGTCTGAGGCTTTGATGACGGCATAGGCCGCATCGCCGGCTTTCAGGCCAAGATCGTCCACCGCCGCGTTGGTGATGGAGGAGGTGATGACGCCGCCGCCGATGTCGATTTTGACATGCGCGGTGGTCTGGCCTTTCACAACTTCAACGATGGTGCCTTTGATCTGGTTGCGGGCGCTGAGTTTCATGCGGACCTCCATTGATTTTGCCCCAGGAAGGGGATGGCGAATATATGAAGCATCACCCTGGGCAAAAACAGATGCTCCGCCCATAAAAAACCCGGCTTTCGCCGGGTTTTTCGTTGCGCATCAGCGCTTGGAGAACTGGAAGCTGCGGCGGGCCTTCGGCTTGCCGTATTTCTTACGCTCAACCATGCGCGGGTCGCGGGTGAGGAAGCCAGCGGCCTTCAGGATGGAGCGCAGTTCCGGCTCAAACAGGGTGAGCGCGCGGGAGATGCCGTGGCGCACAGCGCCGGCCTGGCCGGAGAGGCCGCCGCCGTTGACGGTGCAGTATACATCGAACTGGTTGTAGCGGTCGGCAACCAGGAAGGGCTGGGTGATCAACATGCGCAGCACGGGGCGGGCAAAATAGATCGGGGCCTTCTTGCCGTTGATGATGATCTCGCCCTTGCCGGGCTTTACCCACACGCGGGCGATGGCGTTCTTGCGGCGGCCGGTGGCGTAGGAACGGCCTTGCGCGTCGCGCTTGGGCTCGCGCTTCTGGGCGGGGGCATCTGCGGTGGCGCCGGTGGTGGCCTGGAGGTCTTTCAGACCGGCGAAAGCATTGGTGGTTTCGGACATGGTCTCAGGCCCTCTTGTTCTTGGGGTTCAGCGCGGCGACGTCGAGGGTCTTGGGCTGCTGGGCGGCGTGCGGGTGCTCAGGCCCGGCATACACATGCAGGTTCTTCATTTGCTGGCGCTGCAGCGGGCCGCGCGTGATCATGCGCTCAACCGCTTTCTCGACAACGCTTTGCGGGTTCTTGCTGGCCAGACGCTCCTTGATGGAACGGCCCTTGATGCCGCCCGCGTAGCCGGTGTGGTAGTAGAACACGGAATCTTCCGCCTTCTTGCCGGTTACCTTCACCTTCTCGGCGTTGACGATGATGATGTTGTCTCCGCAATCGACATGCGGGGTAAAAATCGCCTTGTGCTTGCCGCGTAGGCGGTTCGCCACGATGGCCGCGAGACGGCCCAGAATCAGCCCTTCGGCGTCGATCAGGACCCAGTCCTTCTTTACGTCCGCGGGTTTGATGGAAATCGTCGTTTTCATATGCTCACCCAAACAATAGTCGGCGGCTTATGAGCAAAACGCAGTGGAAGGTCAAGGGGTCTGGTGTGTGGTAATTTAATACCGCATGGCATTTACCTCAGTCCAGCCGTGGCTCCGTGCGGCGCGGGCGGGGCGGTGGCGGCGCGGCGGGGCGCTCGCGCGGGGTGAAGCTGTCGCGTGCCGTGAAGCCGCGCCCATCCGGGGTGGGGATGGGCGCGCGGCTGACCGGCGGCTCCTCAACCGGCGGCTGCGGCGCGCGGCTGCGCTTTAATTGGCCAAAATGCGGCACGTCTTCGTAGCTGTCCATCGGGCGTACGGGGGTTGAAAGAATGCCCGCGGCGCGCATCTGCATCACGCGCAGTTCTTCCTGCAGGTTTTCCAGCTCGCCCTCGATGGCCTCCAGCCGTGCCTTTACGCCAAAAACGCTGAACGGAACCATGAGAAAGGCAAGGACCCAGAGCAGGGCCGGTACGGCGAGGGCCAGGACAAGCCAGCCTGGCATCCAATCCGGCAGGGAGAAAGGCAGGGTCATCGGCATGGACTCCTTAATATCCGATTAATGCCGGAAATGCCGCATATTTGTGAAGACCATGGCGATTCCGGCCGCATCGGCCGCCGCGATGACCTCTTTGTCGCGGATTGAGCCGCCGGGCTGGATGACGCAGCTTGCCCCCGCCGCGATGGCGGCTTCCAGCCCATCGGCGAAGGGGAAGAAGGCATCTGAGGCGACAGCGCAGCCGGTGAAGTCCAGTTTTGTTTCCTTGCCGCGCCAAGCGGCGATGCGGGCGCTGTCCACCCGGTTCATCTGCCCGGCGCCAACGCCGATGGTGGCGCGGTTCTTGGCGTACACAATGGCGTTGGACTTCACATGCTTACCCACCCGGAAGGCGAACAGCATATCATCAAGCTCGGCCGCCGTGGGCGCGCGTTGGGTGACGATTTGCAACGCTTCGGCGGTAATGCGCCCGGCATCGCGGTTTTGCACCAGGAAGCCGCCGGCGAGGGATTTGAAGGTGACGCCTGCCTCGGCGGGGTTGGGCACGCCGCCGGTGGTAAGCAGGCGGAGGTTTTTCTTGGCGGCGAGCACCG
>JAKBCD010000166.1 GCA_021808205.1 Pseudomonadota bacterium
TTGCTATGCCGGGCATTGCCAAAATGGCAAGCGATTTTGGTAGCCCTGATTTTACTATAGATGATCAGCGCCGTTTGATTTGCAATCTGATGTTTGAAGCGGAAAGGTTTATCACGGATGAACTGGTTGCTGAACGGTTTGAAGTGGCACGACGCCAGCCGAAGGATGTGATCGCGCGTATGCGCACACCAAATCTACAGCCGCGTCTGGATGAGCTGAAAATGCCGATTCTTGGTTTTTGGGGAGCACAGGATCAATTTTTGCCTACGAGTGGTTCGCGCTACTTCCTGGAGCAATGTCGAGATGCGCGTTTCATGACCTTCAACAAGGTTGGTCACTGGGTTCAGGTAGAGCGGGCGGCGGAATTCAACGCCTATTCCATCGCATTTTTGAAGGGATAATGCTAGCCTATGACACAAGCAGCAACGCTTGATAAACGCCTGACGATTGATGAGATCGTTGGCAACCTGCGAGACGGGATGACGATCGGGATTGGCGGATGGGCCACGCGGCGCAAGCCGATGGCGCTGGTCCGTGCGATTGCCCGCTCTAGCCTCAAGGATATCACGATCGTTTCTTATGGTGGTCCGGATATTGGTATTTTGGCAGCGGCAGGCACGCTCAAGAAGCTAGTTTTTGCTTTTGTAAGTCTGGACCATTATCCTTTGGATCCGCATTTTCGTAATGCACGCCAACTAGGATCATTCTCGATATTGGAGTTGGATGAGGGCATGATGCATTGGGGGCTGCGCGCTGCGGCCATGCGTATGCCGTTTTTGCCCACACGGGTAGGGCTGGGCACAGACCTGGTCAAGCAGCCTGAACTCTCAAAACGTGTCAAAAATCCATTTGATGACATTGAAGAGTTTGTGGCTATGCCGGCATTAAAGCTTGATGTGGCGCTGTTGCATGTCCACCGTGCGGATCAGCGCGGGAATGTGCTTACCCTTTCACCGGATCCGTTCTTTGATGAGTTGTTCGCTCGTGCCGCAGATGCGACATATGTAACGGCGGAGCAGGTTGTGTCGACGGCGGCCCTCGATATGCGCTCAAATTTTCGGTACAATTTAGTGGAGCGTGCGCTCATTACCGGTGTGGCAGAGACGAAATTTGGCGCGCACCCGACATCGGCTGCACCGGATTATCATATCGACCTCAAGCATCTCAAAATGTATGTCGAGAGTGCGTCGTCTGCCGAGGCATGGACTGCATACAAGCAAAGTTTCATAGATGTGAATGATGCCGCCTATGTTGCCGCCGTTGGCGGTCAGGATGCCATTTCTGCGCTACCTAAGCCCATCTACTGAAACGAGTGTGATATGAGTGAAACCTCTTGTTCCCTTGCGGAACTGATTATCGTCGCGGCTGCGGAAGCTTGGCGTCATGATGGCGAAATTATGGGGACCGGCATCGGCCCACTGCCTCGTATAGCGGTAAGCTTGGCAAAAAAGACCTTCAATCCGGCTTTGGCAATCACCGACGGTGAATGCTGGTATACTTCTCAACCATTGGCTCTCGGTGGTAATGTAGATGACGTTGAGGTTGAAGGTTGGTCACCTTACGATCGTGTATTTTCAGGATTGTGGGGCGGTAAACGCCACGCGATGGTTGCGCCAGTTCAGATGGATCGGTTTGGGCAGTCAAATATCTCGGTTATCGGGAATCATGAAAAGCCGAAAGCGGCGATGCTAGGCGCGCGCGGTTTTCCGGGAAACTCGATCCATCATCCCAATAGTTTCTTTTTTCCATTTCATAATACTCGTTCTTTTGTATCTGGTGAAGTAGACTATGTATGCTCCGCGGGCTTCAATCCAACCCGTTATCCGGGCGGCAAGGTTCCGTTGGAACTCGATATCCGCTTGGTTGTGACGAATCTCGCGGTTCTTGATTTTTGTGGCGTCGGGAATGCGATGAGGGTACGCTCTTTGCATCCAGGGGTTAGTTTTGAAGAGGTCCAGGATAATACGGGATTCCCCGTGGAACGCCCAGAACATATCCCGACCACGCTGTTACCGAATGCTGAGCAATTAGCGTTGATCGCCGCGCTTGATCCCAAAGGGGTACGCAAGACGGTGATTAAGGGAGACCCTCTGGTTCAGCGTTGAGTCGGAAGTAAGAGGTTGCGGTAGTACCTGCGGCCTCATTTACGAAATTTGAAAAATCTTTAGTGCTCCCAATACCTAGTATTAGGTTTTATCGGCTTATAAACGGACATTGAAGTCCTTGCCGCATCATTGATCAGCCGATCTCCTTGCCGGGGCTTTGCGGCCCCGGGCGTTCTCCGCTTTGCACTCTCTGGAAGGCAGCGGATCACGCCATCCTGTAACTCTGTAAGCGGCAAGCAGCGACAATTCAGTATCAGGCAGGAAAGCCAGGAGCTGGCTGCCAAGGCGGCGGAGCAGTTCGTGAAGGAATATGGGGTGACGCACTTTATCCGAATGTGTTTAGCCCCAGCCTGGCCGCCGCCGCCCCGAGCATGGTGAGTAGCACAACGCTGCCCATCTGCCAGACCAGCACCATCATCATCGTGTCAGCCGCATGGAACAGCGGAAGAACGAGTTCGGCTGCGGCGGCCGCCGCCATGGTGCCGCACAGGCAGGCATGAGTCGGGCGGAATTTGGCGCTGCGGCGCAGCAGCCACACCATCGCGGCGGCGGGGACCAGCGCGGTCATGGCGATGGCGGGGACACACAGCCAGTCAGCATGCAACACAAGCGCGGCGCCGTTTGTTTGCACCGAGAGCACGAAACACTGCCGCCCCAACTCAGCCAGCCATACGACAAACGCCGCCACCGGCATGAAGAGTTTCCACGCTGGCTGGTCCGGGCGACCGGCGCAGAAGGCGGCGTAGGCGGAAATCACGGTCGTGGCCGCGGCGAGCCCTTCGGTTAGCATGAATCGCGGTTGCATCAGCAGATCGACAATGCCCGGACGCAGCCCCATCATCAGCGTGACGGCCGCCAAAACCGGCAGGGTGACCAACAGCCAACGCGCCATTAGCGCGCCTGGTGACGGCAGTCTGCGAACCGGCGCCACGTCCCGCGCCAATTGTGCGATTAAATCCTCACTCTTCATCTGCGCCCCCTTTCAGGGCCTGTTTCAGCCGCTGCACGGCTCGGAATGACGCCACTTTCAGCGCCGCCACGCTCATCCCGGTTTCGACCGTGGCTTCTTTAAGCGAAAGCTGGCGAATTTTGAGCAGTCCAAGCACTTGCCGGTCGCGCTCGCCCAAGCTGGCCAGCGCTCTTTGCAGTCCCGCCTGCTCAGCGTCATGCTCTTGTGTCCCATGCGTCATCAATGCACCGGTATCTGCGGGCATGTCTTCAAGCGCGGTTTCGTGGCCGGCGTGGCGATGGCGGCGGCGGCGGATTTCCGCGCCGCGCAGCTTGAGAATGCCGAACAGGAAAGGCTGCACAGGGCGCGCCGGATCATAGAGGTGGCGGCTCTGGTGCAGCGCCAGCAGCGTTTCTTGCACCATATCCTCGATATCGGCGGCGCTGGAACCCGGCCAGCGTGTCCGCGCCCTGCGGCGCAGCCAGGGTAATGCTTCAGTCAGCAGGGCGGCATAGGCGCGCTGATCCCCAGCCTGCGCCGCCGCCATCCATATCCGCCAATTGGAATCCTCCTCAGCCATCCGCCCTCTCGCTGCGGGCGATTCTACCGGCTGCCCCGTTATCTGCCAATTGGCGAGGGTGCTACTCATCGGTCCGCGCCAGTCTGGCACGCAGCCGCGCCAGCGTGGCCGACAGGTTGATCCGCGCCGTGCTCAGAACTTCAAGCCGTTCGTCCTCGAGCGGATCGGCCGGCGCAATGGCGGCGGCATGACGCGCCAGCCGCGCATCACGGCGGCGCAAAAGACCCGCGATCTGGCGGTGGTAGAGCACGAACAGGGCGCCGAGCGCCCGGTTCACGGGTTTGGGGCCAGGGGCGGCGGACCAGTTCATGCGTGGCAATTGTTCGATCAAAGTTTCAGCCGGCGTGAACAGATCCGCCGTGACCCACAGGTTGGTGGTGAACATGCGGGCTGGACGACCGGTCTGGTCCAGCCCGATGGCGGCGACATGCGTCAGCCTGTTCTCAGCGGCACGCAGAAAACAATGAATATGCCCACTCTCCACCCGTCCGCGATGGGCGTGGAAGTAATATTGCGCATTCGTTTCTGGGTCGCGCACATCGTCGGGCGGGTAATGCTCGCGTGCGAGGAAGTCCGCGCCGTCCAGCAGGGTAGTGACGATGTTGCGCCCCGCATTTTCCATTTCAGCCAGAGCTGAGACCAGTTCGACAGCGGCTTGGGCTTGTTCCTCAAAGCTTTCCATCAGAACCTCGCCGTGACGGAGGTGAGCCAGGCAGGGGAAGCATTGGTGAGCAATGTCTCGAGTGGATGATCAAGCCCCGTGAGCATCAGCAATGACACCGCCACCAGCCCGCCACCGAGCAGGGCTTTTCCGGTTCTGCCAGCTTCCATCATGCCGCCGCGCAGGCGTTGCAGCGTGGCGCGGGAGAGGATGCCCAACCCCAGCAGCGGCAGGGCCGTGCCAATGCCAAAGGCCAGCATTACGGCCAGCACCTGCGTGAAATCCCTTCCCTGAGCGGCAAGTAGGGTCGCGGCGCCCAGGGTTGGCCCGGCACAGGGCGTCCAGATGCTGCCGAGCAACAGCCCGATGCCGAATTGCCCGCGCCAGCCTGTGCCCGTCCGGCCGCCAAACCGGTTATTCATCCAATTGCCGAACGGTCCGGCCGCCGTTGCGAGCCATGTTTGCGCGCGGGGAATGAGCAGCAACAGGCCGAGCGCCAGAAGCAGCGCTGCCGCCAGAAGCCGGAAGGCGCCAAGGTTCAGCCCCAGCGAGAAGCCCAGTGTCGCGGCAAACAGTCCTAATGCGGTAAAAGCCAGAGCCACGCCGCCCGCCAATGCCAGGGGGCCAGCTTTGTGCGCCGAAGCTGCCGCGCCCAACACCAACGGCAGTACGGGGACAACGCAAGGCGAGAGCGTGGACAGCAACCCCGCCAGCAATGCGAAACTTGCGGCGGCGAACATGGCTCAGCCCTTCACGGCATAATTCAATAGCCTCTCGATATCCGCCTTGGAGGTGATACCGGTCACGCGCGCGGCTTCCGTGCCGTCGTGGTAGGCAATCAGCGTGCTCTGCATCTGCACATGGAATTGCCGCACCACGGGCTTCTGCGCATCAAAATCCACATCCAGGATTTCTACTTTCGCGTAGCGCGGGTCGGTTTCCAGGCTCTTCAAAACCTCCTGCTGCGCCTTGCATGTTGGGCACCAGCTCGCCTCAACATGTACCACCAACGGCGTGCCGTTCTGCAGCGCCGCGTTGTAAGCAGCCTGGGTATAGGGCTTGATGGTGGCGGCGCGGGCAGCAGGCGCTACGAGTAGGGCAATGCCACATAAGGCGCTAAGCAAAGCCTGGCGGGTCATGGTTTTTCTCCGGGTAAAAGATAAGGACGCGGGATGTTGCCCCGCGTCCGGGA
>JAKBCD010000167.1 GCA_021808205.1 Pseudomonadota bacterium
CTGGTGGTTATGAGTCTGAAGCCTAGGGTTTCAGCCGATAGCCGGTCTTGAATATCCACCCCACCACAGCAAGGCAGATGCCCATGAAGACGCCAGTGAAGGCCAGGCTGAGCCGCACCCCCACCTCGCCCGTGCCAAAGAAGCTCCAGCGGAAACCGCTGACGAGATAAACAACAGGGTTGAGCAGGTTAAGCGTCCGCCACGGCTGCGGCAGCATGTCGATTGAATAAAAAGCACCACCCAGAAAGGTCAGCGGCGTGAGGATAAGAGAGGGGATGATGGCGAGCTGCTCGAAATTCTGTGCCCAGATGCCGATGATGAAGCCGAACAGGCTGAAGGTGATGGCGGTGAGCAGCATGAAGGCGACCATCCAGCCGGGGTGCAGAATATGCAGTGGCGCAAAGAAGGTTGCGGTGCCCAGGATAATCAGCGCCAGCACAACCGATTTGGTTGCGGCAGCGCCCACGTAGGCCAGCACGATCTCAAGTGCTGAAAGCGGCGCTGCCAAAATTTCATAGATGGTTTTGGTAAAAATCGGGAAATAGATGCCGATGGAAGCGTTGCTGACGCTCTGGGTAAGGATGGTCAGCATGATGAGGCCCGGAACGATAAAGGCGCCATAGCCCACCCCGCCGACGTGCTGAATGCGTGAGCCGATGGCGCCGCCAAACACGACAAAATACAAAACAGTGGTAACAACCGGCGTGGCGATGCTCTGCCAGAAGGTGCGGCGCATCCGGGCCATTTCGGCCCGGTAGATCGTCCAGATGGCGTGGCGGTTCAAACGTGCCAGGGTCATGCCGCGTGCTCCACCAAGCCAACGAAGATATCTTCAAGTGAGCTGCGGCTTGTGTCCAGGTCGTGGAAGTCAATGCCAAGCTCAGCCATGCGGCGCAGCAAGTCCGGGATGCCGTTATCCTCCGCATTGGCATCGAACGCATAGGTCAGCACCTGGCCTTGCTGGTCCAGCTCCAGCTCCCAGGGGTCCAGCCCAGAGGGCAGGTAGGCAAGGGGATGCCGCAGCATAAGCGTCAAGCGGCGTTTGCCGAGCTTGCGCATCAGCGCCACGGTTTTTTCCACCAGCAAAACCCGTCCTCCGGCGATCACGCCCACCCGGTCGGACATTTCCTCGGCCTCCTCGATATAATGGGTCGTAAGGATGATCGTTACACCTTTATCCCGCAAGCTGCGGACCAAAGCCCACATATCGCGCCGGAGGTTCACGTCCACGCCGGCGGTTGGTTCGTCCAGAAACAAGATTTGCGGTTCGTGGCTAAGCGCCTTGGCGATCATCACGCGGCGTTTCATGCCGCCGGAAAGCTCAATCACGCGGCGGTCGCGCTTATCCCACAAAGAAAGATCGTGCAGCAGGCGCTCAACATAGGCTGGGTCCGGACGCCGCCCAAACAGTCCGCGGCTGAAGCTTACTGTGTTCCAGACCGTGGCGAAAATATCGAGCGAAATTTCCTGCGGCACCAGCCCGATCATCGCCCGCGCCGCGCGGTAATCCTGGGTAATGTCGTGGCCTCCCACCCGCACCGTGCCATAGCCAATGCCCACAATGCCGCAGATAATGCTGATCAAGGTTGTCTTGCCTGCGCCATTCGGGCCGAGCAAAGCAAAAATCTCCTGCTTTTCAATCTCAAGATCGACACCATCAAGGGCAACCAGACCGGATTTATAGGTCTTGCGCAGGGCTGAAACGGAAATCATTGAAGACATGCGGGGGCTCACAATCGTTTACGCTAATATGTTTCGCCGTTGCGTCACGGCAAGATGGCACCATGCTGGGCACTTCAGAGCGCGGGGCGGCTCTTGTTTTTACTCAAAAAAATAGGATAAGGCGTTGTAGCAATTGCTACCTCAGGTCTGCCGCCCTGCAACCGCTGTTGAGTGGACTGTTCATGAAAGCCAAAAAAAAATCGGTCAAGGAGAGAAGCGGCCATCTGGCGCGGCGCGGCGCGGCGCGGACCCCTGAAGACCACCTGGCGGCACGGTTGCAAGCCAAAGAGGCGGAAATGCCACCCGCGATGTTGCGGGTCGCGCATTATATCATCCGCAACAAGGTTGCGGTGCTGGCCAACTCCGCGGCGGAACTGGCGAGCATGATCGGCACGTCAGACGCCACGGTTATCCGCACGGTGCAGGCGCTTGGCTTTCAAGGGCTGCCAGAACTGCGGCACACCATCGCCACGGGCATCCACTTCTCAGCGCCCTTGCACCATATGCGCCAGACGCTGGATGAGGTGAACGGCAAAGGCTCCGCCGCAGCAGATATTGTGATCGATACGCATGTCGAGTCACTTACCAAGATGCAAGCGCCCGAGGCGCGGGGGCAGATACATAAAGCCATTGCTGTGCTCCACGGCGCGGCGCGCATTGTCATCTACGCGGCTGGCCCGTCTCGGCCGCTGGCAGAGTATTTAAGGCTGCTGCTGGTTCGCCACGGCCAGGCCGCCAAGGTCATCGGTACCGGCGGAATCGGTCTTGCGGATGAGCTTCTGGACCTATCAGAGCATGACAGGCTGCTGGTTCTCTCCTATGGCAAGCCTTATAAAGAAGTGCTGCTGGTGGCGGCGGAGGCCGCGATCGTCGGCGTGCCGGTTGTTCTCGTCACCGATGCGCCAAACAGCAAGCTGGCCCGCTCCGCTGCCACCATTATCCAGGCGCGCCGTGGCCGGGCGGCGCGTGTTGCGCTTCACGCCGCAACGCTGGTGGCATTGGAGGCGCTGGTCATGGGGCTTGCCGTGGCGGCGCAAGGCCGCACCATGCAAACCCTTGCGCGCCTTGGCACGCTGCGCGCCGCCTTGGCCTGAACAGCCAGCACCAGCCCGGCCATCACGCGCTGTCTTCAATCTGCAATAAAAAGATCACGAAGTAGTAAAACTTACCCGAAATTTTTTTTGGTAGTAGCCGCTACATTAATCAACGGGAAGGTAGCTTTACAATGGCTGGACTTTGGGGAAGCAGGGCGAAATCCGCCCTGCGCGGTGTTTGTTCTATGCGCAGCCTTTATATCGGCCTCGCCAGCTTTGCGGTTGTGCCTGCCGCCCTGGCGCAAAGCGCCAATACGCCGGTTAATCTCGACCTTGGCTCGGTTCTCGCCAGCGGCACAAACAATGCGTCCAATCTGATCAACACACCCGGTACCGCGCCGTATGAATCGCCGTCCAAGGCGCCGCTGCATTCCACGCAGCCAACTTCGGTGGTGGATAAGCACACGGTTGATAAGCTGCTCACGGGCACGGAAAGCTGGGCAGACATTGCCCGCCTGACCCCCTCGGTCAGCACGATCGACCCGAACGGCCCTGGGCTTGCGGAATCCTCCGGCCCCACCATCCGCGGCTTCCACGATGGCCAGTACAACGTCACGTTCGATGGCATTCCATTTGGTGACTCTAACGACTTTACCCATCACTCCACGTCGTTCTTCACCAATGCCGATCTGGGCCAGACGATTGTGGACCGTGGCCCCGGCGGCGCGGACACTGTGGGCGATGCAACCTTCGGCGGCACTATTTCGCTGCGCACCATCAACCCGGCGGCTAAAGCAGGCGTCACGCTCAACAGCTCCTACGGCAGCTATAACACGTCGGACAACAGCATCCGCCTGGATACCGGCGCCATTCCGTCTCTCAACGGTGCTTCGGGCGTGTTTGTGGCTGAGCATATCAAGAGCGATGGCGCGTTGACGAACGCCAACCAGGAGCGCACCAATTACTACGGTAAGGTGGTGATCCCGCTCAGCACCAGCACCACGCTGACCCTGATGTCCGACTATGACCAGCTTTACCAGAACCCGCCAATTGGCGCCACGCTCTCGCAGATGGCGACTCAGGGCTGGAACTACGCTTATAACGACAATCCTAATTCCCAGGCCTATTGGCGCTATAATAACGACCATATCACCACCGATATGAGCTACGCGGATTTGCAATCCGCCCTCGGCGATGGTTTCCTCTACGACGGTAAAATCTACACCTATGCCTATTATCATCACGATCTGAACGGCGATGATCCGAACGACACGCTGGGCGATGGTATGACGCAAGACGTGGCTGCTGGCGCAGTACCTAACGAAGTGGTGCTAACGCCGGGTGGTAACCCGATCATTGGCGCCGTTCCTGTTCAAACTTTCAAGATGGATTACCGTTCTGTCGGTACCATCCAGCGCCTGCAGAAAGAATTCGGCTGGGGCGACATCAAAACCGGTTTCTGGTTCGACCATCAGGTGAACACGCGTTTCGTGCAGAACGTGTCGCTTACCAACGCCACCAACTACGACCCGTTGGACAGCAATGGCGGCTTGGTTACGCCAACCAACGATAACGGTTCCATCGAGCGTCTGCAGCATAACCAGCTTTATACCTTCCAGCCTTATGGCGCGGTGGATTGGAAGCCGATCGACGGGCTGACGCTGACTGGCGGCTTGAAATGGGCGTATTTCCGCCGTGCCATCGATGCGCCGGTGAACCAGAAGACGGAGCTGCTGACAGGCTACACGCATAATTGGCAGAAGCTGTTGCCTTCGTTTGAGGCTCGGTACGAATTCACCCCGAACCTGTCCGGCTATGTCCAGGCGGCGGAAGGCTTTCTGGCACCCAACCTGAACACCTACTACACCACGGCGTTGGGGTCCGACAGTGTGCAGCCCGAAAGCACAATCAACTTCCAGGGTGGTCTTGCCTACCAAGACCAACATTGGGCTCTGTCGGGCGATGTCTATAACATCCACTTCCAGAACTTTGTGAACGGCAAGAAGGTCACGGTCAATAACACCAAAGAGACCATCTTCTACAACTCCGGCGGCGTGATTTATCGCGGTGTTGAAGGTGAAGCAGCTTACAGCTTTGGCAATGGCGTCACGCTGTTTGGCAATGCCGGTTACAACCAGGCCTTCCAGACTTCCACTAACATCAAGATCACCAACGCCCCGCAAGGCACCGCCAACTTTGGCGCCATCTATAACGCTAACGGCTTCTACGCCGCGGTGGTCGACCAATGGACGGGTGGTCAGTACTCCGGCAATACCGGCGTGAATGTAGCTAATGGCGCGGCCGAGGGCAGCGGTGCTTCCGGCAAGTCTCCTGGCGGCTGGTACGACCCGTACAACGTCGTGAATGTTACGCTGGCCTACACCTTCAACCATGACAATCCCGCCAAGGATCCGATCGAGGTGAAGCTGAATCTGGACAACATCACCAACCAGAAGCAGATCATCTTCGATAACGGCACGAACACTGCTGGCGACCTGCTCTACTACCGCCTCACCGGCTTCTCGGCTTTCGGCTCGGTGAGCGTGCCCATCGGCTACGGCTCCTCGCTCTGAGGCCGGAGCGAACAACCGAGGCGCCATCCTTCGCGGGGTGGCGCCTTGGCGTGCATTGACACTGATTTGTCATACTTCCAGCGGCCATCTTGGTGTAACGGCGGCGGAGATTTGGAGTTTCGTGGTATGTCTATCAATTATATCATCTATCTTGCCA
>JAKBCD010000168.1 GCA_021808205.1 Pseudomonadota bacterium
TGTGTGTTGTGGTTTTTTTTTTATCCCATTCCAACGCCCGGCTTGCTGCCGGGCGTTTTGCGATTCTGGAGGCCGATATGGCGGATTATTATTCACCCACCGTGATCGGGGAGGTGATCCCCAACACGGATATGACCAGGCTGGAACGTTTGCGGCTCTCACGCATTTTCGATGCCAAGCCGGATGGGGAGGGGCTGTATTTGCATTCCTGGCAAGGACCCGCGGATCTGGTTTCTTTGTCCCGGGTCGAATTGGTCGAGGCGCTTGCCGCGTCACGTGGCCAGCCCAGCCAGGTGCTGGCCTATGTCGAACACCATCTGGCTCACGCCCGTGCCGCCAGCACAGACGCGGGCGCGAACGACGATGATGACCTGCAACTGGATTTGAGCGGCACCTCCTGGGAATTTATTCTGCAAGACATCGTGCAGCGCTCGGCGACGTTGCGCTTTGTCACCGTTATGACCGCCTTCACCTGTTCGACCATGCTGCGCGATGGCTTTGGCGGCCAGGCTTTGTTCATTACCGCTGAAGCGATCAAAGGCTGTTCAACAGCGGAATTTTTGTCAGATTGTCTGGCTGACTTTGCCTCCGGGCCAAGGCGGGGATAGCTCGAACTTTTCCTGCCCGGACAAAACGACTCTGATGAGCCGGACCCGAAACGGGTTCGGCTCTTTTCTGTGGAGATTATGCGCGTTCATGAAGATCAAGCGCGCTGACGACAGGCTGAATTTAGCTTGATGCGCATAGGACGGTGGTGGGACGAAGACCGGGGCGGCTAGGCCGGGAATTCGAACCGCGCCAGCCAGACCGGGCCGTGGCTGCTCTGCAGATGTGCCAGCAAGGGATCCAGCAATGGACTCAGCCAATCCTTGCGCAGCTGGGCTTTCCACGCCGCGCCATGGTCCCGGGCATAGGTGAGCAGTGCTGCCAATTGCTCGTGCATCAGCGGCGGATAATCCGCCTCCTGGGTCGAGGCGGCGGGATCGCTGGGCGGTGTCATATGATCATGAGGGGGCGTCATATCGTGAGACTCTACAGCCTAAGGTGGAGTCGTCACAGCAGCAATGTCTTGACGCCCAAAGCCGCACCGGCTTCGCCGAGGCGGCGGTCCAGCGTGCACAGCGTGGCGCCGTGATCCGCGCAGATGGCAAGATGCAGCGCATCGCCCGCCCGCAGCCCCAAATTATATTGCTCGGCATAGCGGGCGGCCGTGCGGAATTGCTGCCCACTGATCGGCAGGCGCAAAAAACTCTCGGCGGCGAGCTGGGTGAAGAGGGCCAGCGCATCGGCGCGGTGCGCTGGCTGCAACTGGCCGGTGCGCAGCTTGATCGACAAGGCCGAAGAGAATTCCGTCACCACCCAGTCGCTGATCGCCAGATCACTGGCGGGTTGCGCTGCCAGCCAGTCCTGCATACGCGTGGTCTCGGCCTCATTGGTCAGGGCTGCCACCAGCAAGGACGTATCGAGATACAGGCTCAATAGCGCGCCTCATCGCGCATCTGGCGGATGGTCTCGCGCGCCGGTGTGGCTTGCCGCGGCATGCTGGCGGTCAGGGCCTGCAAGGCGGCCAGATTGACCGGCTTGCGCGGCAAATCCGCCGCAACGATCTGTGCCACCGGTTTGCCGCGGCGGGTGATGCGCACTGCTTCTCCGGCGGCGGCCCGTTCGACGAGTTCGCTCAGATGCGCCTTGGCGTCGGCGAGATTGATGCTGCCCATGACAGGCTCCTGACCAGTTAGATGGTCACTTATAGCATCAGCGGCGCCGGGACGGAAGAATTTCATCTCGGCGCGCCGCGCTTCGCCTCGGACCGACCGGTGCCGTAACGGCGGCGCCTGGCTGTGAGCGTGATGCGGTGCGCGTCAATTCGGGCGGCATTTCTCCGGCCGGGACTCAGCCCCAGGATTTCAGATTCTCGAGATTTCCGATTCGCGGGACTTCCGATTCGGAAGATAGCGCGCGGTCCGGGCTGAGGGCTAATATGCCCTGTTCGGCTTGGTGGGGATGCCGGGGCGGCAACCACCAGCCCGCAAGGCGTTATCCATCACGCGACGTCAGAGGCGATGCCCAAGGAGGGGAAGAATATGCCCAAGCCTGAGATCACCATGAAGGCGGCGGAATTGGCACGGTTACTGGCGCGCCAAGCCGAGGCGGTTTGCCGGCATTATCTGCCCGCCGGCCGGCGCCAGGGGCGGTACTGCCTGGTCGGCGATGTTCATAACCGCCCGGGCCGGTCGCTGTTTGTGCGGCTGAGCGGCGGCAACACCGGCAAGGGGGCTACGGGCCACTGGCAGGATGCCGCGACAGGTGAGCATGGCGATTTGCTGGATCTGATCCGCGAGAATTGTGGCCTTAGCACATTCCGCGATGTTGCCGAGGAAGCGCGGCGGTTTCTTGGACTGCCGGCGGAAGAGAGGGGATCAATTCCGAGAGGCAGGTCGCCTTCTTCTGCCAATCGGTCCCAGCAACCGTGTCCTGCTGTTAGCTCTTTTGCGGCGTCATCTTCCTTTACGGCTTCCTCGATAGCGTTTCTGCAAGCTGAAGGAACCGAAGCGGCTGCAGCTGAGCCCGATGCGGAGGCACAGCACACACGGAACGCGGCCCAGCGGCTCTTCGCCAGTGCCCGGCCCATTCGAGGCACGCTCGCCGAACGCTATTTGCACGCGCGCGGCATCATGCCCGCAGCACTCGCGGAGACCGGCGCGCTGCGCTTTCACCCGCGCTGCTTTTACCGCGCCCCGGCTGAAGACCGGTTGGCTTCTCCACCGGCGTCTCTGCCGGTACCGCCGCTGCACGCA
Source organism: Pseudomonadota bacterium (assembly GCA_021808205.1). The sequence goes on from JAKBCD010000168.1 coordinate 2,799, forward strand.
AAGTCGACGGCACAATCACAGCCACAGCCTGAAGCTTGGCCCGCGCTGATCGCTGCGGTGACCGATCTCGACGGCACCCTGACCGGTATCCAGCGCACTTGGCTGGACCCGAAGGGCTTTCATCCGGTGCGGTTGGGCAAGGCCCCACTGATCACACCACGCCGGGCGCTGGGGTCGTTGCTCGGCCACGCCGTGCGGTTCGGCAAAGTTGAAGACGTCATCGCGGCAGGCGAGGGGATCGAGACCATGCTCTCTCTGCGCGCCGCATTGCCGAGCATGCCGATGGCGGCATCGCTCTCCGCCACGCATCTCGCCGCCTTGCTGTTCCCGCCCGATTTGCGGCGGCTTTACATCGCCCGCGATGCTGATCCGGCCGGTGATGGCGCGGTAATGCGGCTGAGCGAACGCGCCGCTGCGCTGGGGATTGAGGTGCTGGTTCTCTCGCCATGCCTGAGCGATTTTAACGATGATCTCCGCGCGCATGGCGTGGCCGTGCTCCGCTCAAATCTTTGGGGGCAATTGCGGCCTGATGATTGTGCGCGTTTCATGCCGATGCGCTGAAGCTGAGAGAGGCACGGCAAAGATGAGCAGGGGCGCTGAGAGGTAACGGGCAGATGCCCACCGCCGGTGTCACCATCATGACCATTGGCCCAAGACGCTGCCCGTTGCCGGGTGGCCGCCCCCTCGGCCTTCCGAGAGGGCGATCAATGCCGCGGGCGCCGGGCTGACGCCCTGCGCCGGGCCGCAATGGCGGCGAGACCGCTATTTTCCGCCGCCCCGGGGGTAGAGGGAGGCATTGTAATCCAGCTGCGCAATGCCGGGGCTTTGCAGCGCGAAGCAAAATAGCGGCCCTGCCGCCATCCTCCGCTTACGCTCCGGCCCGCAAATCCAGCCCATGACGTCATGCAAAGCCATGGCGGGTGCGGCCCTGTGCCGCCCCCGGCTGTGATCGCCATGGAAGGCCGCGATGGGCGCGGCGTCCGGCACACAAGGAGCATCCCATGACCCACGAGCGTGATGACAGCGGCTATGAGCCACCCCATGCCACATCTCCCACCGCCCATGTCCTGGCTGAGCTGCAACTGTACGGCTACCGGCCCGGTCAGGAAGAACCCGACCCCCGGCCTTTGCCCGAAGCCCCGCTGATCGCCGGGGCGATCGCGGATATCTTCGACGCCTTTACCGCCAGCTTGAGCGAGACCCGTCTGGAACCCGACCTCGAGGAATTGCTCTGGGCAACGGTCAATCTGTTCCACCGCGCCACCGGGCGGATCGAACGTGAGCTCGACGATAACGAGCAGGCGCAAAAGCGCAGCCAGAAGGAACAGGATGGCTCCGAGGTTCGTTCGGTCGAACTCGAGCGGCTGACGGCGGAAGGCCAAAGCTTGCTGGAACGCCGGGACTGCCTGGAATTCTTCCGCGACCAGGCTGCCGAACAATTCGAACGGCAGATGCGCACCGCCTGGCGCCCCCGCGCGGGCTCGATGGTCAATCGCCGGGCGCTGACCGCGTCATTGATCGACAGCCGGGATTTTATCGCCGCCAAACGCCGTGCGGACACCGAGGTGATGCTGCCCGCTGGGCCCAAGATCGCCTTCACCGGCGGGCTGGAGTTCAACGATCACCAACTGATCTGGGACAAGCTAGACCGGGTTCACGGCAAGCACCCCGACATGGTGCTCCTGCATGGCGGCAGCCCGAGGGGTGCTGAGCGCATCGCCGCCGCCTGGGCGGATGCACGCAAGGTCACCCAGATCGCCTACAAGCCCGACTGGACCCGGCACGCCAAGGCAGCGCCATTCAAGCGCAATGACGCGATGCTGGAGGCCTTGCCGATTGGTATCATGGTATTCCCCGGTACCGGCATCCAGGACAATCTCGCCGACAAGGCCAAGAAGCGCGGCATTCCGGTCTGGGCTTTTGGAAGCGGGGGCGCATAGCCCCCAATCTCCAACTTTGATGCCCGGTTTTGGTTCGGGGCGGGGAAGAGCGCGCCAGGCAAGCCGCCAATGCCTCTGTCTGATTATTGCCGCTCCAGCAGGGGCGGCTTGGCTGAAGAGGACGCCGGACAAGCTACCAACGCCTCTGTTTGATTATTGCCGTTCCGGCAGAGGTGGCTTGGCTTGTGATGCACATCGCGCATGCCCCGTCCCAACACCCCGCTCGGCTTCACGGGATAGAGTTCAACGGCATTCTATCGCCGTTAAGCAGGGCTGACGGCGGTAGAATCAGGGCCGACCTGTCACCGCTCACCTGTATCATCGTTTTGATTGAGTAAAGTCTGGCACAATGAGTGGTCATGCCATGAACCGAGACGGGCCGATCCCTTCCTAGGCGCATGGTCCACCACCAGCGCGAAACTAGCCCGGCCCAGCTTGGGCGAGTGGGAGAGGGGGCATTCTTGGCCCAAGGTCATGGCAAAATGCACAATCCCGTCTGGCATCGTCAGGCGAAAAGAATTTCCCAGGGCTCTCATGCCGTCATACCCACAGGTTGTGAGGCCGCCATTCCACTCCTGGCCGGTGCGGGACCGCGCCACCCGGTCTCTCGAGGGGGGATCTGACCGAAAGCCGATCGCCTTCCTGCAATGGCGGGGCCCGGCTTTTTTCCCCGACAGCTGCGCTGTCTCCTCGCGGACGCTGCGCTCCAAAAAAGCCGGGCCCCGCCATCCTTCGCTGC
>JAKBCD010000169.1 GCA_021808205.1 Pseudomonadota bacterium
GCGGCAGCGCCGCCGTAGACCACCATGCAGAACAGGATCATCCGGATGAGAAAGCTTGTCGGCTTGGTCATGGCGCGGCACTGGCTCCGATCTGGGCTTGGTTGTCGTCGGTACCGGGCACGCTGCCGACGGCACGCGGGATGATCTTCTGTGCTGGCACGCCGCAGGCGATCAGCGCATCGCGGATCGCAAAGGCGCGGTTCATCGAAAGCCGCATGGCGCCGGATGGATCGTTGGGGTCGGCGGGGGCGCGGGCAATCACTGGTATCTTTAAGCTGGCCGTGCAGAACGGCTTTAGCGCCCTGGTGGCATCGGCGGGCAGGGCATAGCTGCCGACCCCGAACTCGATGCGCGCGACGGGCGGGGTCACGGGTTTGGGTGACGCTGGCGGATGTGCAGGTTTAGAAATCAGTGGAGGAACAGCATGCGGTTTCGCAGGGGGGGTGATTGTTTCTGGCTTGGCATGGTGGTCGTGATGTATGGCTGCTCTGGGCACGGGTGGTCTTGCCATGGCGGTCACGGCTTTAGCCGCTGGAGCGGTCGGCGCCAGCCCCTCCAACGGCCCCAATGCAGCCGGATTCACCGTCACCTGCGCAAAACCACAGGCCGGGATGAGTGCCACGAGACCGAAAAGCCAGAGCGAAGTCTTCACGTCTGGCAACCTAGCCTCAACCCCGCTTGGCCGCCAGACCGTCCTGCACGAGTTCCAGCAGCTTGGGGTGGAGATTGGTGTTACCCGCCACCACCACATTGTCGATATTATCTTTGCCTTCGCCGTCGGTGGCGTAGCCGCCCGCCTCGCGGACGATGAGCATGCCCGCCGCGATATCCCAGGGTTTGATGCCCATTTCCCAGTAGCCGTCATATCGCCCGGCCGCGACCCAGGCAAGATCGAGTGCAGCGGAGCCGAAGCGCCGTACACCAGCTGTTGCTGGCATTAACGAGCCCAGCGTACGCGCAAAGGCAAGACGGTTGCTGTCCGAGGTAGCGGCAAAGGGGATGCCAGTGGCGAACAAGGCGGTGTGCAGTTCCCGCCGGCCTGAAACGCGCAGGCGCTTGTCGTTGAGATAGGCACCAACACCTTTCTCCGCCCAGAACATTTCTCCATTTACCGGGCAATAAACGATGGCGGCGTTAATTTCGCTGTTTCCGTCTGGCAAACGTCTCTCCAGCGCGATGGAGATTGCCCAATGTGGAATGCCGTGCAGAAAGTTGGTGGTGCCGTCCAGCGGGTCCACAATCCACCGCCAGGCCCATTTATCCGAACCCGAGGCGCCGCTTTCCTCCATCAGGAAGCCATAGCCGGGGCGAGCCTTTTCCAACTCCTCGCGCAGTGTCGCTTCGGCGCGCATATCAGCCTGGCTCACGAAATCCCCAGGCCCCTTCACCGAGACCTGAAGGTTCTCAACCTCCATGAAATCGCGCAGCAGGCGCTTCGCCGCCTTGTTGGCAGCGTTCTGCATTACCGTCATATGCGCGGAAAGGCGTGGCATCATGGCGAAACAATCCTTTAAACAAAAAGCCGGGCGGCGGGTCGCCCCATCCGCCCGGACAAATCCCTCTTAAAGCCGGGCAATCAGCCTTTGGCGCGTTCCACGTAAGAGCCATCCTCGGTACGCACGACAATGCGCTCGCCAGCCTCGATGAAAGGCGGCACCAGAGTTTTCACGCCGTTGGAGAGTTTTGCGGGCTTGTAGGAGGACGAGGCGGTCTGCCCCTTCACCACCGGGTCTGCTTCCACCACTTCCAGCGTGGCGTGCGGCGGCAGAGTGATGCCGACCGGATCGCCTTCAACCAGTGCCACGGAAACGGGCATGTTGTCCTGCAGGAAGGGCGCAGAATCTCCAAGAATCGTGGTGGGCACCATGAACTGTTCGAAGGTTTCGGGGTCCATCAGCACCAGGTTGTCACCATCGGTGTAGGAATATGTATAGTCCCGGTCCTCGGTGGTCAGGCGCTCCACGGTATCGGCGGTGCGCCAGCGCTCATTGGTTTTGTTGCCGGTTTTCAAGTTGCGCATTTCCACCTGGATGAAGGCGCCGCCCTTGCCGGGGGTGATGATCTGCTGCTTCAGCACGGTCCAACGATTGCCTTCGTGCTCGATGACCTGGCCGGCGCGGATAAGGTTAGCCTGCTGCTTCATAAAACTGCCTTGCGGATTGAATACTGAATGATCGTGAGGCCGGGGCTTACGCCGCCCAGGCGCGGGAGGCAAGGGTTTTGGCCGCAGAGCTGATTGCCTGGCGCGATCGAGCTTGAAACGGTCGCGCTTGAGCGCCCCGGCCTGCGCCCCGCGCGGAGTGGTAAATGGCGCGTTCATCTTCGGCCGTCGCGATTAACGCTCCGTTCACCGTGTCGGGATTAGGCTTGGCACAATCTCAAGTCGTAGACATGCCGCAAAACGGGGCAATTTGTGAGGATCATCCCCGATGGATTCCGAGTTTCAGGAGGTTGCGCGGCGTATTTCGAAGGCAGGTTGCGCGCCGCTTCTGGCCTTGCCTGCCGCTCTTGCCCTCCACGCGCCCGCCATGGCGCAGACGATGATCAACACCAGCCAGACGATCGGCTTGTCGCTGGATGGGCTTGCCGGGCCGGTCGAGATCGCCTCCGGCGTCAGCATCAATTCCAACGGCACCGCCGCGATCAGCGCCAGCCTGCCGGCACAGCTCGCCAATGGTGGGCAGGTGCAGGATTCAGCGGGTATCGGCATCGCTCTTGGCCAGGGCGGTGCGGTGACGAATACCGGGCTTATCGATGCCGGCAGCTATGGCGTGCGTGCGTCAGGGACCGCCGCCGTCACCAATTCTGGGCAGATCGGGGCTGGGGATGATGGTGTTAGCCTCAACCATGGCGGCGCGGTGACAAATACCGGCTCGATTTTTGGCGCCCATATGGGCGTTTACACGGGTAACGGGCTGGGGGTGGTGCAGAACAGCGGCACCATTTCCGCCCGCACGGGCGATGCTGTTTCGCTTTATTCCGGCGGAACACTTACCAACACCGCCGCGGGGGCGCTGTTGGGCGGATACTCGGGAGTTTACGCCGGAGGCAGCGGTTCATCCATCAGCAATGCAGGGCTGATCAGCGGGCCACTTTTTGGCGCCTATCTGATGGGCGATTCCACCATCACCAATAGCGGCGCCATCGCGGGCGGCACGGCGGGTATCATTGATATCGGCCAGGGCGGCACGGTGGGCAATACCGGGATGATCCATGGTGGCCAGGCGGGGGTGCAATTCGCCAAAAGCGGCAGCCTGGACAATGTGGGCACGATCACCGGCGGCGTGGCTGGCGTGAAGCTTGGCAAAGGCGGTGTGCTCACCAACGAGGCAGGCGGCTTCATCTCCGGCGGGTCGGCAGGCGTGGTGGCGGGGGCGGGGGATGTCATTGTCAACGATGGCAGTATCGCCGCCAGCGCCGGGGGCAACGCCATCAGCCTGACGGGCGGGGCGAGTAGCGTAACGCTGGATACCGGCTCGCAGATCATCGGCACTATCGCCGGCAACAGCACCGCCAGTACAATCAACATGGCCGGGCATGGCAGCCTCTCGGGCGATATCACCGGCTTGCAAACGGGGCAGGTCAACATCCAGCAGAACGCCGTTTGGACCGTGAGCGGCAACTGGGTCGCCGGGCAGGTGGTAAATGCGGGTACGCTGACCGCTGGGCTGGTCGGCACGCCGCTCACCATCGAAGGCAATTATACCCAGACCAGTTCCGGCACGCTGCGCGTGGTGGTGACGCCGCAGGGCATGAACCACCTGAACGTCAGCGGCTCGGCGCATCTTGCAGGTACGTTGGCTTATGTCCTCTCGCCGGGCACTTACCAGCCGGGCAGCTATAGTTTTCTTACGGCGGCGGGGGGGGGTGAGCGGAGATTTTTCTGCTGTGCAGGTAAGTGCGGCTTCCCAGCATGGCCTTACGGCAACTAGCCTGCAGCCCGCTGGCGCGTTGACGGTTGCCGCCGTGCAGGCGCTTGCCGCTGCCCCCACGCCAACCAAGGTCGTACTCTCGGTGCAGCAGGCCGTAGTGGTGACCCCGCCCGACAATGCGGTGTTTGCCGATGCCGGGCAGGCTTTGGCGATGTCCGGCGCGGTTTCTGACCGGAGTTTGCTGGCGAGGGCTGATGAACATGGCAGCGCGCCCTGCGCCGCACCGGCGACCTTGGACAGGCAGCAGGGCGCAGGTGTTGCCAATGTGGCCGCGGTGCTGGCTGGCGGGATGTGCGGCATGGGCGGCTGGCTGCAGGCCACCGGCAATGATCTCTCAACAGACAATACCTATGATGCGCAAGGCGGCGGATTTCTCGCCGGGCTGGACCGTGCGGTTGGCCCCGGCCGGGTTGGCATGGCGGTGGGCTACGACGCGCTGAACCTTAAGGATACAGCTAGCGGCAAGGCGTTTCTGGGTACCGTAAGGTTTGGTATCTATGGCGGGCTGGATGTAGGCCATATCGCGCTGAGTGCGGCGCTGATGGATGGGTTGGTAAACACCAACACCACCCGTGCCACCGGTTCGGGCGGAGCCCAGGCAAACGGCCATGGCAATGTGCTTGCCGCCGCATTGCAGCTTGTTCTTCCCGTTTCCGCCGGGGGCGCGGAGTTCCGCCCGGCGGTGGGGCTGGAGATCACGCGGTTTTCCTTGAGCGGGTTTAACGAAGCCGCCGCCGCCCAAGCCTTGGCGGTGCGGACCGCGGCGGTGAGTGGCGTTTATGTGGCACCCTATCTGCGCCTTACCGTCGCGCGTGGCTTCATCACCGCGCAAGGGCTGGAGGTCACGCCGAGTGCAGCGCTGGGGCTAACGGTAAATGCCACCAACCCTGGCGCACCCGTGGGTATGACCGCGCAGGACGGCACCGGGTTCAGCGCCGCGCCGTTGCAGCTCTCGCCGGTGGCTGGCGAGGCGGGGCTGGGGCTGGTCATTGGGCGGGGCAATTGGCGTCTCTCCGCCTGCTATACCGCCGCGCTGGCCGACAACTGGCACGCGCAAAGCTTGGAAGGGGGGTTGCTGGTGAAGTTTTAGAGCCTGATGGGTTCAAGGCAGATAATTACTGCTCTTAGAGCGTTCCGCTTTTAGCTGAACGCTCTCATTTTATGTTTGAGCGAGCTATTTCATGCAGTTATCCTGGCGCCGCCGCGTCAATCTAAATGCATATTGCTCTAGAGCCGGATGATTTTAGATCGAATCACGACGTGATCCGCTCTAAAATCTGAATCCGCCTCTAAAACAATGAAGTAGAGGGCGATTCAGACTTTAGCCTCGCTCGCAAAGTGAGCGAACCTAAAGTCATCGTGCTCTAGAGTCGGTGCGTGTCCCGCCCGGTGCGGGTGATCAACCCCGCCGGTGAGGTTGCGTGCCGGGCTGTCTGATAAGCCCGGCATCCGCAAAAAACCCTTCCGCGAACGGGCCGCGGAAGGGTTGGTGGGTTCTGCCGGAAAGCGGTGCGTCAGCCCCGCTTGTCGACCGGCACGTA
>JAKBCD010000170.1 GCA_021808205.1 Pseudomonadota bacterium
GAGGCGAGCGCAAGCGCCGCCGCCGCCGCCGTGGCCGACGCCGCAACGAGAACGGCCAGGTAAATGCAGAAGCCGGGCCGGAAACACCGAATGAAGCCGCGCCGGCGGAGCCCAGCGCGCTGGATTTGGAGCTTGAGGCCGCGTTTGGCGAGGTGATCGCCACGCCAGTGCCACCGGCCGAGATAACCGAGACAACAGCCCCCGCAGAAGCAGAATCCGCTGCCCCGAAACGCCGCCGCGCTCCGCGCAAGCGCAAGGAGGCTGAAGCCGAATCCAGCGCTGTGGAGGCTGTGGCGGAAGAGCCCGCTGCCGCCGAGACACAGACCACACCCGCCAAACGCGCGCCGCGCAAGCGCAAACCAGCCACAAAGGTGGCGACAAGCGCCAGGACGGCTGTTGAGGCGCCTGCCCTGACGGAAGAAATTTCCGCCCCTGAGTCGGCGCCGGCTGCACCCGGACAAGAATTCCAAGTTGCCGATCTGACTGCCCCTGAGAGTGCTGTCAAGCCGGTGGTGACGCCGATCCTGATCGGCACCGGCGACGCGCCGGTCGCCAAAAAATCCGGCTGGTGGCGGCGCTAACCGTCAGAGCCGAGGCAATTTACACTTTGTAGCGAAATGGGAACGGCTCTTCGTTCCCATTTTTACTTGAAAAGCTGCGAAATCCGTCGAAGTATGTAAGTCGTGCCTAAATTAGGCACAGTTCTAGGAGCAATATATCTCATGGCCTTCAACCCGAACCAATCCTACCGCACTGCGCAGGCCGGCTATGCCGCCTATGGCAGCGCCGCGCTGGATGCGGGACTGCGCGCCTACATGCTGCGCGTTTACAACTGGATGGCGTCTGGTCTGGTGCTCACCGGCCTGATCGCGTTTGCCATCTCTCATACCGCGCTGCTGAACCTGTTCTATCAGCCGGTCCAAACCGTGACCGGAGTGATGTTGCACCCCACCATCCTGGCTTACGCCACCATCTTCGCGCCACTGGTGTTCGTGATGGTGCTGAGTTTCGGCGTGAACAGGCTTTCGACCACCGCCGCGCAAGCCCTTTTCTGGGTGTTTTGCGCCACGATGGGCGCCTCGCTGACCAACATCTTCATGGTCTATACCGAAACCTCGATCGCGGAAGTTTTTTTCATCACCGCCTCGATGTTCGCGGCCACCAGCCTGTACGGCTATGTGACGGGACGCGACCTGACCAGCTGGGGCAGCTTCTTTTTCATGGGGCTGATCGGCATCATCGTCGCCTCGCTGGTGAACATCTTCCTGCATTCCCCGGCGGTGGCCTTCGCCATTTCCATCCTGGGCGTGTTCGTGTTCCTGGGCCTCACCGCTTATGACACTCAGCGGATCAAGGCCAGCTACATTCAGTTCGGCGCCGCCTATGGGGTGGATATGGCGGGCAAGCGCTCGGTCTATGATGCGCTGCAGTTATACCTGAACTTCATCAACCTGTTCTTGTTCATGCTGCAGCTTTTCGGCCAGCGTAACCAGCGCTGACCGGCAGATGGCTTCTCTGGTTGTTAGCCTGGCCGGTGCAGACCAGCCCGGCCTTGTGAACAGTGTCTCCGCGACAATTACCGCCGGGGGCGGAAGCTGGCTGGAAAGTCGGCTTGCGCATCTGGCGGGAACCTTCGCGGGGATTGTTCTTGTTCGCGTCGCGGATGAAAAGGCGCAGGCGTTGGCCGCCGCTCTTTCGGCCCTGGCGACGGAAGGGTTGGCGGTGAATGTTATCACCGGAACCGAGAGCGCCGCCCCGGCTGAGCAGGTGACCCTGGAATTGCTGGGCAATGACCGCCCTGGCATCGTACGCGAGGTCACACAAACGCTGCGCGGCCTTGGCGTGAATATTGAGGAGTTTTCATCCTCTATCGAAAGCGCTGCATTCACCGGCGAGGATATGTTCCGTGCCGTGGCGCGACTTGGCCTGCCGGCGGGGCTTTCCGCCCAGGACGTAAGCGCGGCGCTGGAAAAGCTAACGGCGGAATTCATGGTGGATATCAGGCAGCCTGAACCGGCCTGAAGCTGGTGGTCCTTAAAGCTTCACGCGAATTTTCTTGACACGGCGCGCCCCCGCATAGCCGAATAGCCGTATGCTCAGGAGGATTCTCAAGCTTTGCGCTTGACCTGCAAGCCCACGCCGCGTTTCTGCCTCCGGATGAACCGGATGGACTTGAACGCATGACCACGACCGACCGCAAGACCCGCAAGCTGCACGTCGTCACCCATGGCTGCCAGATGAACATCTATGACAGCGCCCGGATGACGGACCTGCTGCGCCCGCTTGGCTATGCCACGGTGGAAACACCGGAAAATGCGGATATGGTGATTCTCAATACCTGCCATATCCGCGAACGCGCCGAGGAGAAGGTATTCTCCCAGCTTGGCCGCCTGCGGAAAATGAAGGAAGCCCAGGGCGGCAGCATGATGATCGCCGTGACCGGCTGCGTGGCGCAGGCTGAAGGCGACGTGCTGGCCAAACGCGCCCCGTTTGTGGATCTGGTGGTCGGCCCGCAGGCTTATCATCGCCTGCCGGAGCTGATCGCCCAGGCACATCGCAAGCAGGGCGTGGTGATCGACACCGAGTTCCCGGCGGAACAGAAATTCGACCATCTGCCGGATGATGCGGCGCCGCAGGGCGTGGTCTCTTTTCTCTCCATCCAGGAAGGCTGCGACAAATTCTGTTCCTTCTGCGTGGTCCCCTATACGCGCGGGGCCGAAGCCTCACGGCCGGCGGCAAGCGTGATCGCCGAGGCAAAACGCATGGTCGCCCTTGGGGCGCGGGAGATCGCGCTGCTCGGCCAGAACGTGAACGCCTATCACGGCGAGGGGCCGGATGGTTCGAGCTGGAGCCTCACCCGGCTGCTGCACAGCCTGGCCGAGATCGAAGGGCTGGAGCGGCTCCGCTATACTACCTCCCATCCGAACGACATGACCGATGAGCTGATCGACGCGCACCGGGACAATGCCAAGCTGGTGCCGTTTTTACATCTGCCGGTGCAATCCGGCTCCGACAAGATTTTGCAGGCGATGAACCGCAAGCATAAGGCTGATGATTTTCGCCGAATTGTGGGACGGCTGCGCGACATCCGCCCGGACATGGCATTCTCCTCGGATTTCATCGTCGGCCACCCCGGCGAAACGGATGCGGATTTTGCCCAGACCATGGCGCTGATCCGCGAAACCGGCTTCGCGCTGGCGTATTCCTTTACGTATTCCTCGCGCCCTGGCACGCCGGCGGCGGGGCTGACGCAGGTGGAACAGGCGGTGAAGGATGCCAGGCTGCAGAAGCTGCAAGCCGTGCTGCGCGAACAGCAGGATGATTTCAACGCTGCCACGGTAGGGCTGGAAACGCCCGTGCTGTTCACGGGCTCCGGGCGACATAAAGGGCAGATCGCCGGACGTTCACTTTGGCTGCAGCCGGTGGTGGTGATGCATGATTCAGACCTCACCGGGCATATCCGTATGGTGAAAATCACCAGCGCCAACCCCAACTCGTTACTAGGCACTCTTTTGGATAAGGAGAAAATCGCCGCTTGAGCCAGATCATCGCCACCCCGCCCCGCAACTCCCCCGCGCTTGCGCGCTCCCTCACCATGACCTTCAGCGACAACACGCTGCTCCCAATGTTGCTTGGAGATCATGACCGGCATCTGGCCCGGATAGAACAGAAATTGGGCGTGCGCCTGGCCTGTCGGGGCAACCGGATTGGCATTTCAGGCACGGCGGAGCAGGTGGTGGCGGCGGAAGCCGCTTTGGAAGCGCTTTATGAACAGTTAAAGCGCGGTGAGATGATCGATGGTCCGAAAGTGGATGCCGCCTTGCGCTTGACAGACCCTGCGAACGAGCCGCGCCTGCCGCTTTCAGACCTTCCTGCCATTCGCACACGCAAGGGCGCCATCGGCCCGCGCAGCCAAGGCCAGGCGGTTTATATCGACACGCTGGCCCGGCACGAGATGGTGTTTGGGCTTGGCCCCGCGGGCACGGGTAAAACGTATCTCGCCGTGGCTCAGGCTGTGGCCATGCTCATCTCCGGCCGGGTGGACCGGATTGTGCTCTCCCGACCCGCCGTGGAAGCCGGAGAGCGGCTCGGCTTCCTGCCCGGCGATATGAAGGAGAAAGTGGACCCTTATCTGCGCCCGCTTTACGACGCGCTGAATGATTTGCTGCCCGGCGACCAGCTGACCAAGCGCATGGCGACCGGCGAGATCGAGATCGCGCCGCTGGCCTTTATGCGTGGCCGCACGCTGGCGCATGCTTTCGTGATTTTGGACGAGGCGCAGAACACCACCGCCGTGCAAATGAAAATGTTCTTAACGCGCATGGGCGAAGGCACGCGTATGGTGATAACCGGGGATCTTTCGCAGATCGACCTGCCGCCCAACACGCGCTCTGGCCTGGCAGATGCCCTGGACACGCTGGAAGGCGTGCAGGGCATTGGTGTGACGCGCTTTACCAATGCCGATGTGGTACGCCACCCGTTGGTGGCGCGGATCGTCGAGGCCTACGACCAGCGATATAATGCGGCGAAGGAACACGCCCGGGAGCGGCAAGGTTAATCGCTCTGCGGTTGACCAACCCCCACGGGTTTGCGACAGACGCGAAGCAAATGGACGACCCTGGAAGTAGTGGCCCCCTCGGGGGCATCGAAATCGTCATCACGGACCGGCGCTGGCGCGCCCACGTGCCGGATGCAATTCGCCGCGTCGGCCGCGCTTTGGTGGCCAGTGGCTGTGCCGCCAGCGTGGCGCTAACCGATGATCTGACCGTGAAAAAGCTGAATTTCCGTGACCGCGGCAAGAACAAACCGACCAATGTGCTGACCTATGAGCAGCCCCCGGAAATATTGCTGGCTTTTGGCGTGGTGGCGCGGGAAGCCAGGTGCCAGCATAAGAGCATCGGCAACCATCTTTCGCATCTGATCGTGCATGGAGCTTTGCATTTGCAAGGCTATGATCACCACCACCCTGGCGAGGCACGCGAGATGGAGGCGCAGGAAACCCGCATTCTGGCGCGGCTGGATGTGCCCAACCCCTGGAAAAACCGATGAAGGGGAAAATCCGATGAGCGGCGCGCTCTCCCGCCTACTGAGCAAACTGCGCAGCCAGGAGCCATCTGTGCGCGAATCCATCGCGGAGCTGGTGCAGCAGCAGGAAAATGGCGGCGAGGATGCTCAGGCAGAGAGCGAATCGCTCGACCTCAACGCGCAGGAGCGCGCCCTCATCGGCAACGTGCTGCGCCTGCGGGATATCACCGCCGATGACGTGATGGTGCCGCGCCCGGATATCGTGGCGATGAAGGCGGATTTAACGCTGGATGCCGCACTGGCGCTGATCCGCGAGGAAGGCCATTCGCGGATGCCGGTCTACCGGGACCATCTCGATGACGTGGCCGGCATGGTGCATATCAAGGATGTGTTCGGCTTTACC
>JAKBCD010000171.1 GCA_021808205.1 Pseudomonadota bacterium
GTCATCGAGCAAATGGTTCCGGTCGTCAGACCAGAAGCTCATTTGCCGTTGCGCGTGGTGCAAAGCGTGCAGCGCGTACCACCAGCGGAAGGAATGCGAGAGCCGGTGACGCCAGTAATCGGCGAAATCCAGGATGAGCGCATAGATGAGGAAGGTGAGCAGCGGGCGGCCGAGCAGAAACGGCACCAGGCTTTCCAGCGTGGGGGGGATAAAGCCGCGTTCCACCAGAAAGTCGGTGGACCAGGTTTGCACCTGGTAGAAGAGCACGAAGGTGACGATGGGCACCACGCCGACGCGGTTGAGGAAGGTATAGAACACATCCACCAGCACGGCTTTTTTGTTGGGCCATGTTTCCACCGGGCGCCAAAGCTCCAGCGGCACGCAAACGGCATAAGTTACCAGCACCGCGAACAGGCCGTAGATGCAGATGAGGCACCACTCAAAGGCCAGATCGTCCCATGCCATCCAGTGGAAATAATACAGCACCGGCAGCACCGCCCATTGGTCTATATTGCCAGCGATGATGGAGAAAAGACGGTCGAGACTCTGCATGGATGCGGCCTGTAGCGGTGGCGGTTAGCGCCGTTGTGCTCCGGCGAATATAATCGCGCCGGGCGGGTTATGCGAGGGAAACTATATATTTGGCTCAGTAACCTTACACTTGAGTGGTGCTTCAGTTTAGACGCTATGAATAAAAGATATGACCATGCTGATTAGCATTATTCCAACCCACAGAAGAAATATCCAGTAAAAGACCACACCCGCTTTGAATATTGTGGCATTCTTCTCACGGAACACGTAGCCATTGCGGCTCCAGACTTTTCCCTTGGTCTGTGCAAGTTGTAGTTGCCAAACTGCCCCCGCAAAAGCCCCAATCGTCGCGCCAAATGTAAGAAGCCATATTGTTACAAACCTAATCAAACAATTATCTCACTTGTTTTGGCAACTAAGCATGTTCGGTTTAAGGACGGCTAGACGTCAGAAAAGAGCCTCGTTTAGCCAAGTATATAGTTCCCTTTGCGAGCCTTATCGCAGCCGTTCCGCCGTAACGTGGCCTTTCTGGCGCAGCATGGTGCTGAGGAAGATGCCGTGCGGGGAGCGGCCTACGGGGATGGTGGTGTAGTCGCCGGTTTCCGGGTCCAGCACCGCCACGGCCTCGGCAAAGCGCAGGGCCACCCAGATTTTACCATCCGGGGCGATGGCGATGTCGTCCGGCCCGCCGGGAAGCGGATAGATGCGGATGGGTTTCAGCGTAATGGGGTCCAGTGCGGTGAGCGAGGTTTGGCCAGGGCCGCGGTTGGAGACATAGAGGATGTGCCGTTGCTCATCGAGGAAGATGTTATGGGCACCGTCCCCGGTTTTTTGCCAGCGGGTGATGCCGCCTTTGATCGGCTCGATTTCCACCACGCCGCCTTCGCCCATGATGCAGACCAGCACCCGGCCATTGAGCCACAGCACGCCCGCAGGGGTGGTGCCGGCTTTCACGCTCCAGCGTTCGGTCATCGTGGTCAGGTCCAGTGAGACCAGCGTGTTGGAATTCTGCATGGAGTGGAAGGACCAGCGCGAATCCGGCGAGAAATCTAGATGGCTGGGCCAGCGCCCCGGCTTGAAACGCTTTACCAGCTCCAGCGTGGCACCGTCGTAAATGTCCACGAAATCCAGCCGCAGCGCGTTGGCCACGAAATAGCGGTTATCCGGGGTGAAGCCGATCTGGTAGGGGTCGGCGATGCGCTTGATGCCGAGCGGCGTGCCGGTGGCGGGGTTGTAGATGAACAGCGCGTTGCCCGCGGCATCGGCCACCAGAAGTTGGGAACGGTCAGGGGTGAGCGCCCAGTGGCTCGGCTCGCGGTAAGCGGGTTCGGTGCCCACCACCTGGTGGGTGGTCATGTCGATAATGCTGAGGGAGCCTTCGGCTGAGTTCAGGACAATGGCGATGGGCGGGGTCGCGATTGGCGGGGTGGCGGCCAGGGCGGGTTGCCCTGCGGCGAGGGCGAGAGGCAAGGCGAGGGCAGAGCGGCGGGTGAACATGCCGCTCGTTTAGACCTGTTTTTTGCATCTGCGAAGATGACGCTGGCCCACAAAAAGAATGCCGAACCGGTTGAGGCGATGAGGGTGTTGTCGGTAACGGACTGGATGGCGAAGGCGATGAAGGTAAGCCGCATCAGCCAGGCCTGGCCGCGCGGCAACGGGCGGGCGCCGCTCACCACCCAGAGCGCCAGCAGCAGGATGAGCAGAAACAGCCCGACAAACCCGCCCTCGCTGCCGATGCGCAAATATTCGTCATGCGCCGCGTTGGTGCCGAGCAGCTGGCTGAGCTGCGAGGTGAGGGGAAGGATCACCTTGCCAGCGCCCACCCCCCAGCCCAGCCAGGGCGATTGCTGGATGGCCTGAACAAAGAACGGCCAGACCAGCGTGCGGTGGGAAAGGTCTGTGGCCTCGCCAAGTTGGGTGAGGTCCACCGCGCGCAGAAAGCCCAGCAGCCCGGACCCCAGCAATGCGAGGGACACCAGCGCTCCGGCGGCGGCCAGCGCCATAAGGCGTTTTTGCATGAGCAGCAGCGCCAGCATCATCATCGCCGCCATGGCCAAGGGCGAGCGCGCGCCGGTGAGCAGAATGATGATGAAATTCACCCCCGCCATCACCGCCATGCCGGGCCTTGGGCTTTCCGCCAGCTCCAGCACCGTGGCGTAAAGCCCGATCAGCGCGAAACCACCCAGGAAGGGCGGCTGCCCGTTGCCGCCCAGCCGGAGCGCGCCTAGCTGCAGCACGTAGAATTGGTCCAGCCCGAGGAGTGCCAGCACCGCGTCCACCCCCACGGCGAAAACCGGTGCGAAGATGATGGCCAGGATGGCGGCGCGGCAGAATTTTTCCGGCAGGCGCACAAAGCCGAACAGAAACGGTGCGGCGGAGCCCACCAGAGAGCGCATCGAGGCTTGCAGGCTTAAGCCCGGATGCAACCCATGGATGAGCCCGGTGCAGAACATGAACAGAAAGGCGAAGGCGGGGTTCCAGCGATTTGATTTCAGCCCGCCTTGGATGGCCACACCCGCCAGCACCACCAGCCCATAGGCTTTCAGCAGCCCGGCGGTGGTTTCGGGGTCGCCAGTTACGCCGTTCAGCCAGTTATCCGGCCCGGTGGCCAGCGCCAGCACCCACAGCACCAGCCCCGCCCTTGGCCAGCTCAACGCCAGACCGGCCAGCAGCAGGGCTGGAATCACAACCATGAATTGCATCATGGCGCTTTCATAACCGGTTCGGCTGCCGCGCGCTTGAGATTTTCATCCAATGGCCCAAGAATATCGGCATGATCCTGAATATGTTAGAAGCGGGCGAAGGCCCCCCGCTGGTGCTTTTGCACGGGCTGTTTGGTGCCGCGCGCAATCTCGGGGTTTTGTCCCGTGGGCTTTCCTCAACGTTCCGTGTGCTGGCGTTCGACCAGCGCAACCATGGCGAAAGCCCGCATGATCAGGCCATGGATTATGCCATCATGGCGGCGGATGTGGCGGAGACGCTGGCTCGGCTTGGCGTGCGGCGGGCCCGGTTCTGCGGCCATTCGATGGGTGGCAAAACCGCGATGATGCTGGCGTTGACGGCACCTGAACTGGTGGAGAGGCTGGTGGTGATGGATATCGCCCCGGTGACTTACGACCATGATTATTCCGATATGGTGGCGGCGATGCGCGCCGTGCCGCTTTCCCCCGCGCTCACCCGTGGCGAAGCGGATAAGGCGATGGCCGCGACCGTGAAGGAAGCGCCGTTGCAGGCTTTTCTGCTGAATAATCTGGTGATGGGGGAAACGCCGCATTGGCGGATTGGGCTGGAGGAAATTAGCGCCAATATGGGTCATTTGTTCCGCTGGGACGACCCACTTGGTTCGCACCCTTATGCCGGGCCAACATTATTCCTGTGCGGGGCGAATTCAGACTATGTTACCCCCAGCGCCGAACCGGAGATTCTGCAACGCTTTCCCCAGGCGCGAATCGAGCGCGTGCAGGGGGCCTCCCATTGGCTGCACGCTGAGAAACCAGCGGAGGTGATCGCCGCATTAAGGGATTTCCTGATCTGATGAGCCAGAATTTCGATGTGATTGTGATCGGCGCTGGCATTGTCGGCGCTTCGGTAGCGGCACGGCTTATCCCGACGCACCGCGTGGCGCTGGTGGAGACCGAGGCACAGGCGGGCTACCACACCACCGGCCGTTCCGCCGCGATATGGGTGCGCAATTACGGCCCGCCGGATGTGCGGGTGCTTACCGGGCTTTCCTGTGAATTTTACAAGAACCCGCCAGAGGATATCGGCACGGACTATCTCGCGGTTGATCGTTCAATTCTCTACCTCGCGCCACAGGACCAGGGCAGCCATCTGGACGCGCTGATCGCGCAGGATCTCGGCATTGAGGAAATTCCTGTCGCCAAGGCCAAGGCGCTTTGCCCCGCCATCATCGATGGCTACGCCACCCGTGCGGCGCTGGAATCGGATGGGTTCGACATGGATGTGGCCGGGCTGCACCAATATTTCCTGCGCAAGCTGCGCCAGGGCGGCGGGCAGTTGCTGTTGCGCCACCGCGCCGGGCGGATTGAGCGCAAGCACCGCGCCTGGGCTGTGCAAACTTCTGGCGGGCTGATGATCAACGCGCCCATTGTGGTGAACGCGGCCGGGGCCTGGGGTGATGAGGTGGCCGAGATTGCCGGGCTGGCGCCGATTGGCCTGGTGCCCTGCCGCCGTACCGCCGCCATTATCGACCCCGCACCTTTCCAGGTGGAGCATTGGCCGATGGTGCAATCCGCCGCCCATGACTGGTATGTGCGCGCTGAGGCCCGGACCAAGCTGATGGTGACGCCCTGCGATGAGACGCCCGACACACCCCATGATGTGCAGCCGGATGAGCTGGATGTTGCCATTGGGATAGACCGGATGCAGCAGGCGCTGGATATTGACGTGAAGCGCGTTGAACATAGCTGGGCGGGGTTGCGGACTTTCACGCCGGATAGGTCTCTGGCGTTTGGGTACGACAATGCGCTGGAAGGCTTTTTCTGGGCGGTCGGGCAGGGCGGTTATGGTATCCAGACCGCGCCGGCCGCTTCCGCGCTGATCGCCGCGATGGTGAAGCACGAGGATCCTGGCCCGGCCGTCGGCATTTTACCGGATATCGACCCGATGCGGTTTCGCCCTCGCAGACGCTGATCGGTGTTTGATCGTTTTACATTGAAACGATCAAACACCGATGCTTGGTCTTTCCGAGCAGCTCCAATCACCTGAATTGAAGCTTCTGGCTCAATTCAGGTGAGGATTGTTTCAGGCGACGTCTTCCAGGTCCAGCGCATAACCCGCCGCGCGCACGGTGCGGACGATATCAATCTCACCCGGCCCGTTGATGGCCTTGCGCAGCCGCCGGATATGCACATCCACCGTGCGCGGCTCC